>NZ_DATCRD010000415.1:0-5097 GCF_036569185.1 Chitinophaga sp. | reverse complement strand
CCGGGGTTCAGCGGCAGGGATCTGCTGCAATATGTGAAAAATGATATCACATTAAAAGGCACCCCCATAGTGATTGTTTCCGGAGATGCCTTTCTTAAAGAGGAGATGTTGCAAACAGGCGCCAGTGGCTTCATTACAAAGCCGGTTTTCATGAGCGACCTGCATCTTGAACTGGCGAAGTATTTACCGCATCACATATTGCCGTAACGACCGGTATCTATTACGGCCCAGTCGTCATATCCTCTTACGATGGTATAAAGCCCGTTAATGTAACGGTCTACCTGCCCGTTGATATACTCGCCCCAGTGAGGGAGCTCTCTGCGGAATTGTTCAAACCGGCGCAGGTGTTTTCTGTGCTCATTGATCACATACTGCACGGCTGCATCGTAATCCAGGTGCAATTCTTTTTGTGCAATAAAGATCAGGTTGAACCCGGGTTTCTCCAGTTTGGCCTCGCGGGCTATGGAATGCAGGTCGTTTGAGAGGCAGCCCAGCAGGTTCAGGATCAGCTCTATCTCCCGGATAACGCTATGGTCATATACTTCATCGGGCAGGTCCAGCTTTTCAAAGATGGCCACCAGCGGGAACATGATGTAAAAACCCGTGTAAGGCCGCTCTTTATAATACCTGTCGATAGAAGGCATGAGCCCGTCGATCTGCATATCTATCTCAAAAAAACATTCGTTGAGATAATCTGTCATATGCATACAGTATTTACGGTATAAAAACGGGCTGCTTATTTCCCGGAAGCGGTAGAGTATATCTTTCAATGCAATGCTAAGACTATTGTTGTCTTCTATATATTTACCACTGAGGATGGCGATAAATATTTCCAGCTGCCGGCGCATTTCCAAAGCAGTTCCTTCGTCTGCCGAGCCGCGGTCGCAGCTGTCGTCCACTGTAAACAGCCAGGAAAGCAGGTCCCCGGCAAGGGTCACCTGGGCGTAGGATGCATCGGGATACTCCCGCGCAGCCTGGAATCCGAACCTGGCTTTGGAATACCAGCTAAGGGGTTTAAATCGTGGGGCCATGTCAAATTTCTGTACCCATTTCAATGTGTCATTTTGAGTGTCCTGGTAACATGAATTGATCCTGGATTTTCCCGGGATAGTAACGCAGGAAGTTAAAGCATTTGACATACATGTAATTTTTAAGGTGAATAAAAAATTGAGCACAAATATGTAGAGTAGTAATAGTTTTCAGTGAGGATTCAACCATTTACTTAGGTAATATTCCTGCGACCATAATTTTACACAAGCTCAGAATGATATTCTACAAATGCTGACTGACAATGAAGTATTCCCGAAAAAGCTAAATTGGACAAACTAATATTACGAAAAAACCACCCATTTGGGGTAAATGGAATTTTGGACGGTATTATGGTGCTGTTATATCGCAGTAGAAATGTGCGGGAATAAAGGGGAAAATGGAAGTGCCTGAAAAAGAAGGGGGTGTATCATACTTTCTGATACACCCCCTTCTTTTTATATCCAAACGAATAACTTACCTGAGCTTATACAGCCTGTAACCAAACAGGAAAATAACCGCGTAGCATACAATAGGCAGGTAGTAGGCAGTAGCAATATTGGTATCCGCAATACGGCCCATGATGAAAGGGAAAATAGCGCCGCCAAACATACCCATTACAATAAATGAAGACGCCTGTTGTGTTTGCGGGCCCAGGTCTTTTAACCCGAGACTAAAAATAGTCGGGTACATGATACTGAAGAAGAAGTTGATCATGAGTAATGCGATGAAGGAAGCCCAGCCCCAGCCCTGCGCCACAAGGATACACATCAGGATGTTGCCCACTGCAAATGCGGCAAGGAGCTTATTGGGAGCGATATAACGCATCAGGGCCGTACCTACAAATCGCCCGGCCAGCATCATGCCCATGAAAACCGTCATGAAGTAACCGGCTTTCTGATCAGAGAAATGCATTACCTCATGGCCATAATTAATGAAAAACGCCCAGGTACCCGCCTGCGCCGCCACGTTAAAGAACTGTGCGATCACCGCAAATACAAAGTGTTTTTGCTGGAATAATTTTTTACGTCCTGCCACCGCGCCGGGTACATCTGATGGCCCGTCGTGCGGATCCGTGAGCGCAGGTACCTTTACCATGGCAAATGCAATAGCAATGGCCGCAATAACGGCTCCTATATAAATGTATAATGTTTTTACAGACACCAGCTCCTGGCCTGCATCATGACCGGCGCTCAGCAGGAAATAAGATCCCAGGGTAGGGCCCACAATGGCGCCTACGGCGTTAAATGACTGTGCAAAGTTGATGCGCTGGTCGCTGGTACGCTGATCTCCCAGGGCGGCCATAAACGGATGCGCTACCGTTTCCAGGGTGGCCATACCACAAGCCAGTACAAACAGGGCGATGCGGAAAATATCAAAAGAGGCTGCATTTGCTGCGGGCACAAACAGGAAGGCGCCCAGGGCATACAGGGTGAGCCCCAGTAGTACGCCGTTCTTATATCCCATCTTTTTAATAAACAATCCTGCCGGAATCCCCATCAGCGCATAAGCGCCAAAAATGGAAAACTGCACCAGGCCGGATTGTGATTTTGTTAATCCAAGTACGTTCTGGAAATGTTTGTTGAGCACATCTCCCATCGTTAACGCAATACCCCAGCACATGAATAGCGAGGTAACGAATATGAGGGTGATCACATATTTTTTCTCTGTAAATTTTGCGGGTAATGACGCGGCAGATGAACCGGAGTTTTTAGCGGTTTTCAAGGCTTCCTGTTCCAGGGAGTCAGGTGATGTCATGATCTGAGTTTTTAAATTTTTTTTATAACGTGGAATGATGTTTTGAACATTCATCCGAAGCTCTAATATACATTTCCATTTCTATAAACTCCAATCATCTGCCGGGGAAATCATGCGGGAAGCAACAGTTCCATCTGGATATTGCAACGTTCATATGGTGTGGGCCTGCCGGTCACTTTTTTAAAGCCCAGCTTATTATACAGGCTGATGGCCGGTTTCAGGATGGTATTACTTTCCAGGTAAATATTCCTGGCGCCCAGTGAAGTGGCTTTTGCGATAATGGCCTGCCCTAATAAAAAACCAATGCTTTTTCCCTGGGCTTTGGGAGATACCGCCATTTTAGCCATTTCGTAATCGTAGTCCGGGTCGTCCATCTTTATTAATGCGCAAACCCCTACCGGTTCATCGTTGTAAAGCGCTACTAAAATATGCCCGCCTTTTTTCAGGATGTTTTCTTCGGGGTGGTCGAGGGATTTATGATCTGCCGCTTCCATTTTAAACCAACGGGAGATCCATTCTTCATTCAGTGCTTTGAAAGCGGCTTTGTATTCAGGGGTATAGTCCACGATCACTACATTACCGGCTTCCCTCTTTTTATGGGCTTCCACCACGCGGCTAAACAGGGATTGCTGTTCCAGCAGGTATTCCCATTCTTCCATCGCCTTCCACAGGTCGTGCGTAGTTTGGGCGGAGATGGCCTCTATAGCGGCGTTTACATCTGTAAGCTGATCCTGAATACGGGTGTTGATCTCCAGTCCTTTTTTAGTAAGACTTACCATATTCCTCCGTCCGTCGGTCTTATCCTTTTTCTCTGTTACCAATCCTTTTTTCTTCATCTCCCCTATTATTTTACTAACAGAAGGATGGGAATGACCGATCTCCTTTGCGATGGCCGTAATAGTTTTTTCCTCCCCGGCGGATAACACATAAAATACGGGGAACCATTTCGGCTGCATATCAATGTTATATAAACGGTAGATCCGGGCGGCGTCTTCCGTTATTTTCTCCGTAAGCATGCGCAGCCTGCTGCCAACAGCCACCTTGCCTGTTTTATTGAAAAATTCCATATTGTAATAAATTACGTAACCAATTACACAAATATAACAGTAAATTTAAAATCACCCAATCACTGTTTCCGCAATTCCCCGATCTTTACACTTTCATAAAAACCCTTTTATAAATTTATCCGATGGAATACAGACAATTAGGAGCATCCGGCTTACAGGTACCGGTGCTTAGTTTTGGTACCGCCACATTTGGCGGGGGCAATGATTTCTTCAAGGCATGGGGCAGCACCATGGCGGAAGAAGCCACACGTATGGTAAACCTTTGCCTGGATGCGGGTGTAAATCTTTTTGATACGGCCGATATATATTCCGACGGGCTTTCGGAAGAGATCCTGGGGAAAGCCATTGCGGGGAAAAGGGACCAGCTGCTCATTTCCACCAAAGCTACTTTCCCTTTCGGTAAAGGTCCTAACAACCAGGGCTCTTCCCGTTTTCATTTGCTGCGGCAGGTAGAAG
Organism: Chitinophaga sp.; assembly: GCF_036569185.1. Lineage (GTDB taxonomy): Bacteria > Bacteroidota > Bacteroidia > Chitinophagales > Chitinophagaceae > Chitinophaga. The sequence goes on along the minus strand of NZ_DATCRD010000415.1, from coordinate 790 downwards.
GCAGTTTAAAGCGGCTGCAAACCGACTATATCGATATTTACCATATGCATGGTTTCGATGGCAACACGCCCATAGAGGAAACATTGCGCACCCTCGACGACCTGGTGCAGAGCGGGAAGGTACGCTACATTGCCGCTTCTAACTTCTCCGGCTGGCACCTGATGAAATCCCAGGCCATTGCAGAAAGGTACGGGTGGAACCGTTATGTAGCGCACCAGGTATATTATTCCCTGGTCAACCGCGAATATGAATGGGAACTGATGCCGCTGGGTATCGATCAGAGAGTGGGAGCTATTGTATGGTCGCCCCTGGCGGCAGGGAGGCTTGGAGGCAAGTACCGACGTAACAGTCCGCCGCCGCAAAATGCCCGGATAGCACAGGGAGGCAGCCCAGTGCCTGAAGCGGTGGTAAACAATGAAGTGTTCTATAATATCATTGATGCGCTGGATGAAATAGCCGCGGAAACCGGTAAAACAGTAGCGCAGATCTCCCTGAACTGGCTGCTGCAACGGCCTACCGTTTCCAGCATTATCATAGGCGCCCGTAACGAAGAGCAGCTGATCCAGAACCTGGGCGCTACCGGCTGGAACCTCAGCACCGAACAGGTGAAGAAGCTGGATGCCGCCAGTGAAATACCTACCATTTATCCTTACTGGCATCAGCGGCAGAACCTGACGCTGAATCCTCCGCCGACGCGGATTTTGTCTGACTCAGGATTTTGATGATTTCGCTGATTACGCTGATTTGATTTTTTTTGATTTTAAATGATTTGAGGAGATATAAGCGAGTA
>NZ_DATCRD010000414.1:0-14120 GCF_036569185.1 Chitinophaga sp. | reverse complement strand
CCACCACCGCCTCCGCGGTTGTAGCCTCCGCCACCGCCGCCACGATCGTATCCACCACCGCCGTAACCGCCACCACCGCGGTTGTAGCCACCACCGCCACCGCGGTCGTATCCACCACCACCGTTGTAGCCGCCACCTGCGCCATCACGGTTGTAATTGCCACCACCACCATCACGGTTGTAGCCACCGCGATCGTAGCCACCATCCCGGTAACCACCGCCATCACGATTGTAATCAGTACGCGGACGATATCCGCCTTCTCGATTGTAACCAGTGCGCCCTTCTGAGCCACCACTGTTGTAGTCGGGTTTGCCGCCTTCCCGCTCGTTATTTAAATTGGGTTTGTCATCGCCTTTCTCCTTATTGGGATCATTCTCTTTGTTGGTATCAGAAGAATAAGGCCTGCGGGGGCGTTCGTTTCTCTCAAAAGTCATCTTACTTAATTAAGCGTTTGAAGCAATATTAGCTATGATTTCATAAAAATGAAATACGTCCTGATAGGAGTTATATAAGGGTGCCGGTGATACCCTGATAACCCCGGGCTCTCTCCAGTCAACGATTATACCGGCATCGGTCATCCGTTGATGTATCTCTTTACCTTTGTTTAGGAACAACAAAGATAACTGAGCGCCGCGTTCATTACAATTTTTCGGTGTTATAATCTGGAAATTTATGCCTTTTAACTGTTGTAAAAGAAATTCAAGATAATTGGTCATTCCTTCACTTTTGCTACGTAAAGCGCCGATACCGGCCGCTTCAAATAATTCCAGGGATGCTTTCAGGCTAACCATGTTAAACACCTGAGCGGTGCTCTGTTGCCATCCTTCAGCTTCTTTTTTAGGCACAAACCCTTTTTCCATTTTAAAACGTGCACTCTCTTCATTGCCCCACCAGCCTCCTAACCTTAAAAAATCACGGTTGCTGGCGTATTTCTCATGCACAAATGCGCCTCCTACTGCGCCGGGCCCGCCATTCAGGTACTTATATGAGCACCAAACGGCAAAATCTACTTCCCAATTGTGCAACTCTACCGGTATATTTCCTGCCACGTGTGCCAGGTCGAAACCTGCGTAAGCGCCTGCTTTGTGAGCAGCAGCTGTTATAGCGGGTATATCAAAAAACTGTCCGGTATAATAGTTTATACCTCCAAACAAAACCAATGCTAAGCTATCACTTTCTCTGTTAATAATCTCCAAAATATCTTCCAATCTTATCAAATGTTCTCCGGGTCGCGGGGAAACTTCTATAATTGCACTCTCCGGATCGTATCCATGGAACTTCACCTGGGTTTCAACGGCATATTGGTCACTGGGAAACGCTCCTGCCTCCATTAACACTTTAAACCTCGCTTTGTTTGGCCTGTAAAAACTTAACATCATCAGATGCAGGTTCACCGTTAGCGTATTCATCACCGTCAGCTCCTGCTGACTCGCACCCAATATACCTGTTAAGGGCTTACTGCAATACTGCTGATAATATAACCATGGATTTTTAGCCGCCCAATACCCTTCCACTGCACACTGCTGCCAATCCGTCAATTCCTGTTCTATCGCCTTTTTCACATTTTTGGGCTGTAATCCGAGCGAGTTACCACATAAATAAATAGCATCCTTTCCGTTACGTTGTGGAAAATAAAACTGATCTCTGAATTTATTTAAGGGATCCTGTTGGTCCTTCTCTTTAGCAAATGCTAATGATGCTACATACTCCATGGTCTTCCAATCTTACGCCTTATTATTATCCTTTTAATGGCGGTACTGCTGTTGTCAAGAAAGCTGTGCTGATTATCTTATTTCTCTGCTTATATTGATTATTACAGGCTAAATGGCCTAACTGTTCAAAACAGGCGTCTTAGTTTATATTATATTCTCTCTTACTTTATCATATGGCATATAAGGCTAAGGCTGTATATGGCTAGTAACGTGTCAACAACTGTCTGAGGGGTCAAAAGTAATAAAGGCTTTCCAAATGCCACTCATTCCAAATGTTAAAATTTGTTAATGAAAGAAAAAAACTCTTTCCGGGTGTAATATACAAAAAAAATCCGTCCCGAAGAATCGGGACGGAGACTGTTAACCTACAACTGTTACACTGTATTGAAAAAAAGTTTAATTCACGGAGATGCCCTCTACCTTTTTCTTCCCTAATACCGGCTCCTCTTCAGCCTCCGGCGCGGGGAAGAAATTATATGGCTTGGGCGACATATATTTCGGATCGTGCATTTTCCTTACCTCCTCCCGTTTCAGGAATACAGCCTTGAGGATCAATACCAGGAAAGGCACATATTTCAGCCAGCGGGGCATGTTGAACCTGTCCAGCACATCTATGGAGCGCTTGTTCATGGCATACATTACCGGCACCAGTACCAGGGTCAGGAAGGTAGCAAAGATCAGCCCGTATACCATTGTCCAGGCCAGCGGGCCCCAGAACGCCACGTTATCCCCTCCAAAGAAAATATGCGGTTTGAACTCACTGAACAGGGCGGCAAAATCGATGTTAAAACCTACTGCCAGCGGGATAAGCCCCAAAATAGCGGCAATGGCGGTTAATATTACCGGGGTCATACGGGTACGGCCCGCTTCCACCACGGCTTCATACACCGGCGTATTCTGCTGGATCAGCAGATCCGTAAACTCTACCAGTACGATACCATTACGTACCACAATACCTGCCAGGGCCATAATACCTACGCCCGTCATTACAATGGAAATATCCATTTTAAAGATGGAGAAGCCCAGGAACACCCCTATAATACTAAACAGGATCTCCATAAAGATGATCATCGGACGGCCAATAGAGTTGAACTGGGTTACCATAATCATCAGGATCAGCCCAAATGCGCCCAGCATTGCCATCATCAGGAAGTTCATGGTTTCCTGCTGGTCTTCCTGCTCACCGGTCATTTTTATCACCACAGAGTTCGGATGCGTGAAATCCTTCAGCGATGTTTCAATATGCTGCACCACCTCGTTGGCATTCGCACCGGTTAAGATGTTGGAATACAGGGTAATCACACGCTTCTGGTCAATACGCCGGATACCGGCATAAGTGTTGGAATAATGAATATCCGCTACGGCCGACAATGGCACCTGCCTTATCGCACCACCCATGTTCATATCCCTGTATACCAGGTTGAGGTTCATCAGGTTATTGATGTTATTCCGCTGATCCTCATTCAATCTTACCATAATCTTATACTCATCTTTGGCATCACGGATCTTGGAAGCTTCAAATCCAAACAGCGCAGTACGGAGCGCCATACCGATCTGGCGGGTAGAAATACCTTCTGCATTTGCCCTTTCCCGGTCTATATTCACCACGATCTCCGGCTTATTGGCTTCAAAATCGCTCTTCAGTTCCTCCACACCTGCAATCTGCAGGGAATCAAGGTAACGTTTAAGCCTGAACGACGTATTGGTGAGCTCATCAAAGTTGTCGCCTGATATTTCAATGTTAATCGGCTTACCGGTTGGCGGACCGCCCTGCTCCTGCTCTACCGTGATATTGGTACCCGGGATACCTTTTACCGCTTCGCGGATCTTATCGAGATATTGAACGGTCGACTGCCCGTTCCTTGCACCAAACTCCACGAAAGCCACTGTCACTTTACCTTTCTGCGGCTGCACGCTGAGGTCCATCTGCGATGGGTCGCCGGCGCCCTTGGCCACATTGGAGATAATAGACTCTACAATCGGGTTCTTATCTCCCACCACCTTTGTAATACGTTTTTCCACCAGGTTAGTGATAGAATCCGTATACTTCTGGTCGGTACCGTTAGGCAGTTCTATATAGGTATAAATGAAGTTGGGATCCGCCTGCGGGAAAAATACCACTTTGGGATTTCGTATAGCCGTTAACATGATACTGAAGATCAGCAACCCAAATGTGCCCACTATGATCCATACAGGGCGCCATCCCAGCAGGCACCACTGTAATATGCGCTTATAACGCTCCTGTACCTTTGGCCAGAACCCATGCTGGAAGCGGCGTGCCACGCCACCTAACCAGAAACGCTCCAATAAGATCATCAGGTAAACAAATACCACAAAATTTCCTACTCCTATACTGCCATTGGCATAGCCTATCAGGGCCACAACCGCAAATACAGCGGAAAGGATGCTGAACTTTTTATCAAACTTAGGCTTCGGATGATTTTCCCCTTCATGCCTGTCCATGAAATCTACCGCAAACACCGGGTTAATAATATAGGCCACCACCAGGGAAGCACCCAGCGTAGTGATCAGCGTAACCGGCAGGTAGAACATGAATTTACCGATCACGCCAGGCCAGAACAACAGTGGCACAAATGGCGCCAGTACCGTAAGCGTACCGGAAAATACCGGCAGGAACACTTCTCCTGCGGCTATTTTAGCCGCCTTCACAATCCCCAGGTCCTTTCGCTCATTATAAATACGATGCACGTTTTCTATTACCACAATGGCATCATCTACCACAATACCCAATGCCAGCAGGAAAGAGAACAGCACCATCATGTTTAACGTAAACCCATACACGGGCATCAGTAAAAACGCGATGAACATGGAGATGGGCACAGACAGCGCCACGAAGATCGCGTTCACCGCCCCCATAAAGAACATGAGGATAACCGTTACCAGCAGGAAACCGATAATAATGGTGTTGATCAGGTCGTGCAGGGTTACGCGGGTGGATTTCGACTGATCAGCAGTGATGGTGACATCCAGGCCTTTGGGAAAATAATTTTCCTTCATATCCTTTGTTATAGCCTGGATCTTATCAGACGCATCAATGAGGTTCTTACCACTCTGCTTGATCACGTTCAGCGTGATCACATTTTTACCACCCAGCCGTGCATAGCTTTCCTGCTCCAGGAAACCATCTACCACGTTGGCAATATCTTTCAGGTATACCGTGGCGCCCGACTGTCCCCGTATAATGATATTTCCTATTCTTGCAGGATCCTTATACTCTCCTTTAACACTGAGGGTACGCTTCTGGCCATCCATGGAAACAAGACCACCGGAGATGGTAATATTCTCTCCCTGGATAGCGCCGATGATATCATCGAAACTGATCTTGGCGGCGTCCATTTTGTATTTGTCCACGTTGATCTGGATCTCACGTTCCAGCTCCCCTACCAGGTCTACACGGGTAATTTCATTCAGCGCCTCTATCCTGTCTTTCATATCATCTGCATACTTCTTCAGGGTTTGCAGATCAAAATCACCGGAAAGGTTCACGTTCATGATAGGGATCTGTGATACGTCTATCTTTACGATCTGCGGTTCCTGGGTAAGATCCTGGGGCAGATCTTTCTTTGCATCGTCCACTTTTTCACGCACCTGCTGACGTGCAGCTTCAATATCCTCATTGGCATTAAACTCAATGGTGATAGCAGAGAAGTCCTGCATAGAAGTGCTCTTGATCTTCTTTACACCGGAGATGCCGTTCAGTTGTTTTTCTATCGGTTTGGTGACCGTTGTTTCCATATCTTCCGGAGAAGTACCGGCGTTGATGGTATTGATATAGAACTGCGGGAACACTACTTCCGGAAACTGTTCCTTCGGCAGGTTGATATAAGAAAGTATACCTGCAAATGCAATGATAATGGTAGCCACGTATACGCTCACCTTATTATCAATGGACCAGCTGGTAGGCTTAAATTCTTTATGGAGATTATCTTGCATACGCTTGGTTTTGGCTGTTTGAATCAGCTTTATAATTTAATCAGGTCGTTATCATTCAACCCCTGAAAACCGGTAGTGATAATTTTATCGCCTGATGACAGGCCGCTCTTGATTTCAGCCTTATCGTTGTATGTACGGCCCAGGTCTATTGTTTTACGCTGTGCCACCATTTTACCGTTGGCGTTTTGCGCTACCATTACGTAAGGTTTGCCGGAAGTATACTGGATCACGCTTACCGGGATCACCACTGCATTTTTAGCGGTATAGTCTACGATCCTGATACGTGCAATCATGTTAGGACGCAGACCTGCATCCGGTTTCAGCGGCACTTCAATTTTGATGGTGCGGCTCAGCGGATCAATGGTCCTGGAAGCAAAACCAATAGTGCTGCGTATTTCGCGGTTAATATCCGGGAAAGACAGGATCACATCATCGCCTGATTTCAGCAAACCCGCGTAGGCTTCCGCTACGTTGGCAGTTACCTTCAGGTTGTTGGCGTTTACCACGCGGAAGGCCGGTGCACCGGGAGCGGCATTATCTCCCACTTTAGCAATCACCGCATCTACAGTACCGCTGATGGGAGCAATAATGCGGGTTTGCGCCTGTTGGTCCTGCAGGGTAGCCATCTTTTTCTCCAGGCTTTCTTTCTGGTTCTTTGCATTGAGATATTGTACTTCAGAACCAATTTTCTGTGACCACAGGTTCTTCTGTTTTTCAAACAGCGTGTTAGCCAGTTCAAGCTGGGTACGCAGTTCGGCCATATTGGCTCTCAGCACCTGGTCGTCTACCTGGGCCAGGGTTTGCCCTTGTTTCACTGCCTGTCCTTCTCTCACCAGGATACTGGTAATGATTCCGGGTACACGCGCAGAAACGTTTACGTTTTCACGGGCGTCTACACTTCCCTGTACATCTATATAATGTTCAAATATAGTATCCGTAATGGCGGTTACTGTTACATCTTTCATCTTCTGCAGCGTATCTTTTACTCCTACTTCTTTTTCCAGCGCTGCTATCTTTTTATCGATCTCCTCATTATATTTTACTTTCTCCTGTTTGAGCTTCTCCAGCTGTTCGGATTTATTTCCTCCACCACCGCAGGCAGCGAACACCAGTGTGATTGCAGGGATCAGGAAAGCATATTTTTTGGTCATATAGTTAGTAGTGAATGGTGATAGAAATAATGAAGCTTATAATTTGCCGTATGATTTCAGCAGGTCTACTCTGGCTACAATAGCGTTAAACAATGCAGTGAAATAATTATTCTGCGCAGTGAGCAGGTCATTTTCAGCCGTAGTCATTTCCAGGCTGGAACCTACGCCCTCCCTGTATTTGATCTGGGTGGTATGGTATACATCCTGTGCCAGTTCCATATTTTTCTCCTGCGCTTCCAGCGTGAGCACGTTATTCTTAAAAGTGGAATACGACTGTTCCCTTTCAAGGTCGATGCCCAGTTTGGCGTTTTCAATGGCTACTTCACTTTTCTTTACTGCCAGCCACGCCTGGTCTACCTGCCGTTTGCGCTGCATCCCGGTGAAGATGGGAACAGAGAGGTTTAACCCGGTGTTTACATAACCGTACCACATCTGGTTCTGGAAGTAGTCAAACTTATCGCTTCCCCTGAGTGCGCCGGTAGAACCAAACAGTTGCAGGGAAGGCAAGCCTTTCAGCTTATATCTTTTCAGATCATATTCATTCGCTTTCTTTTGTGTTTGCAGTAACTGGTATTCGATACGTTGTGAGTAATCGAATTTATCCATATCCAGTACATCTGCTACAATCTTCTCGGTAGAGAGTGTATCCGTTAACGTTATCTGTTGTTTCAATGACATACCCATCTGGTATTTGAGCGAGGCGGTACCGAGTTCAACCAGGTTGCGGAGTTTTGTTTGTTCCGTTTGCAGGTTGGTATATTGCACTACCAGGCGGTCTACATCCAGTTTTTCCGCAAGACCGTTTTTATAGATCTCTTTGGTTTCACTGAGGATCCTTTCCAGGGAGGTGATGTTTTCGCTGAGGATCTGGAGTGCTTTGTTGGCCGACAGTACATTGTAATAGGCTTTGTACACACTGGATTTCACATCTATTTCCGCTTTCTGCACCTGTTGGGATACAAGGTCTTCCAGGGTTTTGCGCGCCTGTAATGCCACTAATACACTGGGGTCGAAGAGTACTTGTGTAAGTTTTACTTCGCCCAGCAGGTTATGCGGCAGCTGGAAAGAAACAACCGTAAAGGAATCTTTAGGAAGACCAAAATTCCTCATGTTAAACATCTGTTTCTGGGTGATCGGGTTGTACTGGTACGAACCGGTACCGGCAATGTTGGGTAGTGCCAGGCCGCTAACCTCCTTGTTCTTCGCCAGCTGGATGAGTTCGTCCAGTTTAGCGGTTTTAACTGTGCTCTGATTGGCCAGGGCAAAGTCGACCGCTTCCTTGGCAGACAAACGGATGGGTTCAGGCGAAACCTGTTGCTGGGCGCCGGCGGTAAGCGCCAGGTTCAGCAACCACACCGTAAAAGCCATACTGGTGAGCCTTTTGATTGATAGCATAGTGTTATTTATTTTGCGATAGTTGTTTATATTCTTCAATAAGCCGGTATCCTTTTACAGATGCCACCCCATATAAAAAATTCTCCAGCAACACTTTCTGCACTTTGTTCATATCATTGGCGCCAGGGAACACTTCCGGTTGAAAACAGATCATACATCCGTGAATGCGGTACTGTGTTAATATTTTAATGTCGATATCGGGCCGGTATACTTCTTCGCTGATCCCTCTTTCCATGTTTTCGCGGATCATGGTGGCCAGGATATTATTCTGGTAGTCGAGGAACAGCTGGTATGCTTTTGAATGGAATTTCTGCAGATCCAGGACTATGACCGGGTTCATATTGCGCAGGCGGCGGTCCAGCATGTCCATTACCAGGAATAATTCATCAATGGCGTCTTTCGATTTTTTCCGGTCTTCCATACAATCTTCGGTAACGATATTTATGAACCGGCCGATGGTCTGGCAAACCATATCGTCCTTATCAGTGAAGTGCGCGTAAAGCGTTTTCTTCGAAATACCCATCCTCTCTGCAATGTCATCCATTGTAATGGAGCGGGTACCAAACTGACGGAAAAGGCTGAAAGCCGTGTCCATAATGCGTTCCTGTACTTCCATAAGTTTGCGGCGTTAACCCTGTAGTAATGCAGGACAAAACTATGGAAACTTTCCAAACTTCCAAAGTTTCCAGTACTATTTTTTTAAATGTGGCAACATTCAATTAACGGGCCCTTACTTCCTGCTTTAAGGTTTATTGTCTAATTTGCAGCCCTAATCACAAACCATGTCGCCAAAGCTTAGATTAAAAGTATTTGCATCAAGATTGCTGCGTTACTTCTTTCAGGGACTGCTCATACTGGCGCCCATTGGTATTACTGCGCTTACTTTGTACTGGGCCTTTATTACTATAGATAATATTATTCCGAAAGAGCTGATCCCGGAAGATGCGTCTTTCAGTTTCCTCAAGTATAAGGGGGTGGGATTTGCGCTGGTGCTGCTGCTGATCATCGTGGTGGGGTACCTGAGCTCCTCTTTTATCATAGGGCGGATCTTCGATTTATTTGATCATCTCCTGGAGCGTACTCCTTTTATCAAATATATTTATACCTCTATCAAGGATGTTTTTGATGCGTTTGTAGGTGAGAAGAAAAAATTTGATCACCCGGTGTTGGTGCAGATTTACGGGGTAGATGTATGGGAGATGGGGTTCATTACGCAAACCGATGTGAGCAATCTTGGCCTGGAGGGCTACATGGCCGTATATGTACCGCACGCTTACGCCATTACCGGAAAGGTGTTTATGGTACCCAAGGAAAGGGTTAAACCGCTCACAAACGTTTCTGCCGGCGAGGCCATGAAGTTTGCCGTAAGCGGCGGTGTTACCCATATTTAACCTGGCAAAAACATTTGCTGCAACAATGCTGATATTTTTTTATCCCTGGGGATAAAATATCAGCATTCTTTTTTTCGCTATATTCGTCTTCCCAAAAAAATAATGACATGTTAACCCACACCTGCCTGCGGATTCCCGCGTTCATTACAGTTATGCTGTTTTCCTGTGTAAATGTTTATGCATGGGGATTTTTTGCGCACCAGCGGATCAACCGGCTGGCGGTATTTTGCCTGCCGCCTGAAATGATGATCCTCTATAAACCGCACCTGGAGTATATTACAGCGCATGCCACCGATCCCGACAAGCGGCGCTATGCTGTAGCTGCGGAAGGCGCCCGGCATTATATCGACATTGATCTGTTCGACCGTCCGCCCTATGCACAGATTCCCCGCAACTGGGCCGATGCGGTAGCCAAATATGGTACCGACTCCCTGAACAGGAACGGTATTTTACCCTGGCATCTTGAAAAGATGCTGGCCATGCTCACTGCCGCCTTCCGGGAAAAAGACGCCCCGCGCATCCTGCGGCTTTCGGCTGAAATAGGCCATTACATCGCAGATGCGCATGTGCCCTTACATGTTTGTTCTAATCATAACGGCCAGTTCACCGGCCAGCAGGGCATCCACGGCTTGTGGGAATCGCGCATCCCGGAACTGCTGGCCGACCAGACCTTCGATTACTGGGCAGGAAAAGCAGTATATATCTCCGGGCCGCGGAAATATATATGGGATATTATCCGGGCAAGCGGAATGGCCGCAGATACCGTACTGGCCTGCGAAAAGCGGTTAAGTGAACAGTTCCCGCCCGGCAGGCGTTACGGATATGAAAACCGGAATGGGGTATTAATTCGTACTTACGCAGAAGACTATACGAAAGCATACGCGCTTTCCATGGGCGACATGGTAGAACGAAGGATGAAAAATGCGATAGCGGCTGTGGCAGCCGCCTGGTATACCGCCTGGGTAAATGCAGGGCAGCCCTCTTTACAGGAGATGGCCCATAGCGCTCTTACCCCGGAGGAACTACCGGAGATGGAACAGCTGCAGCGTGAATGGCGGCAAGATAAGCTGCCGGTGAGAGAGGAGTAGCCTGGTTAAAATATTTATGGTATTACTTAATAATTAGAAAAGAAATTTTATCTTTGCCCATACCATCTTTTAGCCTGTCCTACACCACGCGCCTTACTGGTTTTAAAACACCCGTGCCGTTTTTTTTCCGTTTCCTTAGAAAAACCAAAACAAAGTGGAAAGATCAAAAAATGAATTTAATCTGAATCGCAACATGAAGGTGCATAATTTTAACGCAGGTCCTTCTGTATTACCCAACGAGGTATTGTACAAAGCCAGTAAAGCTCTGATCGACTTTGAGGGGTCGGGCATGTCTATACTGGAAATTGGCCACAGAACACAACCGTTTGTAGCGGTAATGGACGAGGCGCGTAACCTGGTGAGGGAACTGATGCAGCTTGATGACGACTTTGAAGTACTCTTTTTACATGGCGGCGCCACCACGCAGTTTATGCAGGTACCGATGAACCTGCTGGAGAGCAGCGATTCCGCCGCTTATGTGGATACCGGAGTATGGTCCAATAAGGCCATCAAAGAAGCAAAATTGTTTGGCTTCGCCGACGTTGTGGCGAGCTCCAAAGAAAGCAACTACAATCACATTCCCAAACAGTTTACCATCCCGCCCCAGGCAAGCTATCTGCACATTACCACCAACAATACCATTTATGGTACGCAGTGGCAAATGACGCCTGTTACCGACGTTCCCCTGGTAGCAGACATGAGTAGTGACATCATGAGCCGCAGCATGGACTTTAACAAGTACTCGCTGATCTATGCCGGTGTACAGAAAAATATGGGCGCCGCCGGCGCTACCATGGTAGCTGTACGCAAAAGCATACTGGGCAAGGTAACACGCAAAATACCGGCCATCCTGGATTACAGGAACCATATTGAAAATGGTTCGATGTTGAATACCCCTCCCGTTTTTGCCGTATACATTTCGATGCTTACCCTCCGGTGGCTGAAAGAACAAGGTGGTATCCCCGCCATCGAAAAGATCAATGACAAAAAAGCCGCATTACTCTACGATGAAATTGATCACAACCCGCTGTTCCGCGGCACTGTTGTGAAAGAAGACCGTAGTAAAATGAATGCCTGCTTTATCATGGATAAACCGGAAATGGAGGAAGAGTTCCTGAAATTCTGCAAAAAAGAAGATATTGTTGGTATCAAAGGTCACCGTCTCTCCGGTGGGTTCCGCGTATCTATGTATAACGCATTGCCATATGAAAGCGTAGAAGTAATGGTGGAAGCCATGAAATACTTCTCCCTGAAAAAAGCATAAGGAAATCCTGAATTAAATACGGAGTTGCAGACATATCCCCGTCTGCAACTCCGTATTTTTTTTATTATTACATTTACCACTCACACATATCTACATCATGGCTATTATAAAACCCTTTAATGGATTAAGGCCTGCAGCAGATCTGGCAGCAAAAGTAGCTGCAAGGCCCTACGACGTACTCAGCTCGGAAGAAGCCAAAGCAGCGGCATCCGGTAACCCTTACTCATATTATCATGTTTCAAAATCTGAAATAGATTTGCCTGAAGGAACAGATACCCACAGCCAGCCCGTGTATGATAAAGCCGCGGAAAACCTCCACCGGATGGTACAGGAAGGCACGCTTTTCCTGGAAGCACAAGCCGCCTATTATATCTATAAACTGGTGATGAACGGCCGCGCACAAACCGGCCTGGTATGCGTTTCCGCCATATCGGATTATAATAACGGCATCATCAAAAAACATGAATTTACCCGGCCCGACAAAGAACTGGACCGTATCAATCATATCAAAACCACCAAAGCACAAACCGGCAATGTATTCCTTGCCTATAACGATGTACCGGAAATAAACGCATTGGTAGACCACTGGCAGGAACAAAACAAACCGGTATACGACTTCACCGCTGAAGATGGTATACAGCACACCGTTTGGGTGATCAATACCCCGGCGGCCATCCAGGAGATCACTACCCTCTTTGCTGAAAAAGTACCCTGTACCTACATTGCAGATGGCCATCACCGCGCCGCCTCTGCCAGCCTGGTACAGGCCGCATTTGAAAAAGAAGGAAAGATCACCTCCGTAGATAACCCCGCAAACTATTTTCTCACTACCATTTTCCCGGCCAGCCAACTGGCCATCCTGGACTATAACCGCGTGGTAAAAGATCTCAATGGCCTCAGTAAGGAATCCCTGCTTTCCCGGCTGGATTATGACTTTACCGTGGAAGAGATCGGGCACCTGCCCCAGCAACCCTCTATGCTGCACGAATTCAGCATGTACCTGGATGGCAAATGGTACCGCCTGGTGGCCAAAGAAGGCACCTACACCACCGATCCCATAGGCATCCTTGATGTAACCATCCTTTCCAATAATATATTAGACAAACTGCTGGGCATCAAAGACCAGCGTACCGATAAACGCATCGACTTTGTAGGCGGTATCCGCGGCCTGGAAGAACTGGTGAAACGGGTAGACAGCGGCGAAATGAAAGTGGCATTTGCCCTTTACCCAGTTACCATCCAGCAACTGTTTGACATTGCCGACAGCGGAAATGTAATGCCCCCGAAAAGCACCTGGTTTGAGCCCAAGCTGCGGGATGGATTGATCACACATATTATTTAAATACTATACTTCCCTGGCAATTTTGATCCGCCGGGGAAGCTTAATTTCACACTTCTATACCTGGATTATGAAAGCGCCCGACCCTACCCGTTCCATTTTTGATGATGACCCCTTACTGGCAGAAAAGAAAAAATTTTACCCCACATTAGGCTCCGCCTGGCTGATACCGGTTTATAGCCTGGTAATGTTCATCGCTTACTATGCAGTGGCTTCTTTTGCCTATCCTGGCCTTATTGACGACAAAGTGCAGAACAGCGTATTGACAATCCCGCTCTATTGCAGCCTCCTGCTGGCTGTCATGGCCTACAGCTACAACAGGAAAAAAAAGGTGGAGCCGGATTACAACCTGCCATTTGCAACGCCCTCCACAGTTATATTGCTCACCGGCCCCTTCCTGATGATTTCTCTTTATATATTTTCTTTTGGCGTACAGGAATGGATCCACTTAAGTGCAATGAAAGAATGGGACGGTGTTTTTTTGCTGATCCGGGAAAAACCAGTCTTCTATTGCTTTGTTTATTTCCTCATTGACCCGCTTATACAGGAAAGCCTCATGAGAGGCGTTGTACTTGATAGTCTTCTTAAAAACTACACGCCTGGAAAAGCTATTCTGAATACAGCGGCCATCACCTTTGCCTTCAGTCTATCCCCCTTTACTTTTCTGTATACAATATCCTTTTCCCTGGTACTGTCGTGGATATACATGAAAACGAAAAACCTCGGCAACACGCTTTATATACAGGTTTTATGCGGCCTTATCCCCGGCATGCTGGTATTTACACTACAGGATAATTTCAATACGGCGGTCCAACAGGTATTGAAT
>NZ_DATCRD010000413.1:0-5337 GCF_036569185.1 Chitinophaga sp. | reverse complement strand
ACCGGATTGAAGTGCCCAATCCATAAGAAAAACCGCTGACATGGAAATTTGTATTCCATCTGCCGGTAGCGTAAAGCCAGGGGAAGCCTGCGTTAATACCCGGGCTGAAATAAAAGGCGTCATCAGCTGCAATGCCGGTTGCCATGAAAAAGCGGCTGCTTCCTTTTGGCAATCCGATTTTTGCTACGGAACCCGTTACTGGTAAAGACAGGGTTGCTATTGGTTGAATGCGGGTTGCAGTTAAAAGCACAGGAGCAGATGGAGCCAGCTGATAAATTTCGTGTAATCTTATACGTTGTACCGGCAATTGCGTTGAATCAATGACAACCGCTGCCTTTTTGTTTCGCGGTGCATAATGCGGCTGGAGTTTGTTAGCAACAGTACGGGGAGCTTTTGTTGCTGCACTGCCAGGCTGTTGCCGGGGGAGCAGCAGTTGCCGGGGAGATTCATTACGCAGGATCACATAGTTGCCCGTTACGGTAAACGATAGCTGATATCGGTTACGGAGATGGGTAAGTAATTCACTAACGGTAACGGGCATACGCGGCATGCTAAGTTTTTGCGCGGGATCTATTTTTGCTGCATTGAAGGAAAAAACAACGCCTGTTTCCCGGGAAATGTAGGCCGACAATGAATCCAGCCGCATTTCATGCAGTGGCAAATGTAATAGCCGGCTGATGCCCTTTACCTGTACCTGCTGCGCATAGCAGCAATACGGCATATAAATGAACAGTACATAAAGTAATAATTTCTGCAAAAATCTGTTGTTATCTACACTCATCTCCGGAAAAATACACGGTGTTACCTGCCGCCTTATATTTTATACCAAGCGAAGCGGCGATGACATCCAGCACCTCCTGCAACGGCTGATGATTAAATTCTGTATTGATCCTGCAATTTTCCAGCAGGCTGTTTTCAAATATGATCCTGGTATTATACGCTTTTTCCAATACGTTCTTCACATCTTTCATCGGGGTATTGTAAAAATACATGGTTCTTGTCGCATAGGCGTAAACGTTAGGATCTGCAGCAGCCAGGTAACTTAGCTGCCCACTGCGTTTGTTATAAACAGCTGCCCGGCCGGATGCAACCACCAGGCTGGCCCCGGCGGCAGACAATTTTACGGCCCCGCTGCTAACCGTTACAGTTACAGCACCGGAATCCTGCCTTATATTGAAGGAGGTGCCGAGCACTTCAATCCTGAGCCTGTCCACCATCACCACAAAAGGAGTTGCCTGCAGGGGCGCCACAGAAAAATAGCCTTCCCCGTTAAGCGATACATTCCTGCTTTTGGTGGCAAACCCTTTGTGAATACTCAGCCGGCTGTTGGCCGTTAGGGTAATCACCGATTGGTCTGCCAGGGTATCGGTGCGGAGTGTTCCGGCAGCGCTCAATACCTGTTGGCTATCTGCAGGCGCTTGCGGGAACAGGAGCCAGGCAAGTATGGTGGCGCCAACTACCAGTAATACGCCTGCCGCTATTTTGAGGCCCGCCGGCAACCGGCGCCTGGCTGGTTGATGGCTTTCGCTCAAAGCTGTTTTTAGTTGTGCCCATTTACGGTTACGGTCTGGTGGCGAATAAGGCTGGCCCGCTGCTGCTCCGGTCCATAAGCGGGAATACGCTTTGAAGGCCTGCTCGTTTTCCGCTGCCTGTTCCCGCCATTTATCCACGGCAATGGCCTCTTCCGGCAGGGCTTCTCCTGCCAGGTACCTGCCAATCAGCGGCAGATCTACTTGTATGTGCTCATGCTCATTCACTTCGTCAGATATTACATCGTAAACATTTTATCATCCTATATATAGTATTACCAGGATAAGAACAAGATAATCGCTCAGCTTCGCTTTAAAGGTCTTCAAAGCCTTACCGATCTGCGCTTCCACCGTTTTAACAGAGATATCCAGCTCCTTTGCTATTTCTGCATACTTCTTTCCGTCCATCCTGCTCATGATAAAAATAAGCCGGCATTGTGCTGGCAAATCGTCCAGCACCTGCTGAATGCGGCGGGTAAGCTCTCCGGTCAGTACTTTGTCTTTAGCATTGTCGTTTGCCCTGGTGGTATGAATGGCGGCCAGTCGGGTATGCTCACGCCGGATCCTGTTGTTCCGGATATCATTGAGGCAAAGGCTATAGGTTGTTTTATAGAGATATCCTGCAATGGCTTCTTCCATTACCAGATCATTCCGCTTCTCCCATAATTTTTTAAACACCAGCTGCACAATATCACTGGCCGCTTCACTATCCTTCAATATATTAAAAGCATAAAGGTGCAGCTTATCATGATAGGCATGAAAAAGCTTTTCAAATACAGCTAACTGATCTGTGTGCCGGGCCGTTTCCAATGATGCAGAATATTCTTACAAAAATTACTCTTTATTATAACACGGCAGAAATAATATACCCCTATGCCGGTGGAATTTTTTTTTGAACTGGTATCATAATATTTTCAATGGCAAAATAAAGGCTGACCAATTTTTACTTTTTGGTCAGCCTTTATTTTAACAGCGGGATCTTACTTTTGGGGATTTTTCCCGAACAATAGGTTCTTCTCAAAAAAATCCAGCATCTTATCTTCAATTCTTTTACTGACACGGTTGATATGGTCGCCTTCATAAATTTCGAAGGAATGGGGGATGTGGTATTTGTTAAGCTCCCTGTCCAGTATCCTGATGCTCTCCGCAATACCTGCATCCCTGTTGCCGGCGTCAAAGCCAATGGCCTTCAGCTGCCTGATGTTATAGATATACTGGTCTAAATTATTCAGTGGGCGGTTGGCATCCCACTTCTGCATGATCAATGGCTGTATATTTCCATTCTTCACCGGCAGGTCGATATAAAAAGGAGGGTTCTCCGGGTTGGGCGACCATGCCGCTGCCGAGGCAAAAAGTGCTTTGGTGAAGAAATCCGCCCGCTGAAATTCTTCCACCGTTTTAATGCTTTCTGCGCGTATGAAATCAGGAGGCAGCGCTCCGGTAGATATTGGCGTGGAATTTAAACAGCAGGGGCTCAGCAGGTATACTGTTGAAAAAACATCCGGATTCTTTTCCCCGATCCGCAATGCGCCATAGCCACCCATAGAGTGGCCGCACAAGCCCCTGCTTTCTTTTTGTGCCAAAGTCCGGTAGTGGCTATCCATATAACCCACCAGTTCTTTGGCCACAAAATCTTCCCAGTTGCCGGTGGTAGCAGAATTGGAATACATGCTACCCTGGAAAAGCGTATAGGCGTCCGGGGTAACAACAATCATTTCATGCGCCGGGTCCCTGGCAAACACAGTATCCAGTATGGGAGGAAGCGTCATCCAATGTTGCTGGAAGCCATAAAATTTTCCGTCATTATCTGTATAGCCATGCAGGAAGTAAACAACAGGATAGTGTTTTTTCTTACCGGAATTATAACTGGCAGGTAAATAAACAGAAATATGGCGGCTGGGATCATCGCCGCTGAGATTACCTTCCAGCAACTTGCTGTGAATGGTTATCCGCTGCACTGTGCCTTTCGCAATCTTTTGCTGTGAGAAGCTTCTTACAGGAAAGGCCAGTACCAGGAAAGCAAGCATGAAACGGGTCATATATTTTATCATACAACTGCAATTGAAAGTGATTACGGGCATTAATATACGAATTTGGATTTATAAAGTTCAGCGCTAATCAATACATATAAATGATGTATTAAATTTGGGCAAACAACAGCATTATGACAAGCAGAACAGCATCACAGATGATGGAACTGATATTGCAGGTAGCCCGCAGCAATGACCATATACTGGCGGTATTACAGGATGGATCAAGATCAAACCCTCATGTAACACCGGATATTTTCCAGGATTATGATATCATTTATGTAGTGGATCACCTGGAGCCGTTTCTGCAGGATCATAGCTGGGTGGATGTTTTTGGTGAAAGGATGATCATGCAGTTGCCGGAGGATATGGAGCTGTATCCACCCGCGCCTGAGCTGGCCGGTGCTTTCTCTTACCTCATGCAGTTTATGGATGGCAATCGTATAGACCTGGTGATGGTGTCTTTGGATAAGCTCGATCATTTTACCAGCGATAGCCTTTGCAAAGTGTTATGGGATAAGAGCGGCCTGTTTAACACGCGGCCCCTGCCTCCTGCAGACGATACCGGCTATTGGGTGCAAAAGCCTTCCTCCCGCTCATTTACCGATTGCTGTAATGAATTCTGGTATACCAATTCCGGCCTGGCAAAAGGACTTTGGCGTGGAAGGGTGATCCAGGTGCAGGAATTGTTCAACCAGGTGATACGTGGCGCTTTACTGCAAATGATGGATTGGTATATCGGCTGCCGCTACAGGTTTGAAGTAAACCCGGGTAAGTCCGGAAGTTTTTACCAGCGCTTCCTTGAGCCGGAAGTATATGAAAAATTACTGGCTACTTATCCACCTGCAAGTCTGCCTGAAATATGGAAAGCGGTATATGCGGCTATGGATCTTTTCAGAACAACGGCAAGGTCTGTTGCAGCAACGCTGGGCTACACATATCCCGAAAACTGGGATGCCAATGTAACCACATATATGCAGCATGTAGAAGGGCTGCCCCGGGATGCCGGGGGTATTTATAACTAAAGCAGGCAATGAGGCGCCCGTTGTATCAGATCTGTTTCAGCCTGTAAGTACCGGTAATAGTATGTTTTTGGCCGTCTGTAGAAGTAAAGTCGTACACCACTACCATCTTACCGGCAGTTACTTCTTTTATCGTAGTCACCACGGGCTTCTCCATACCGGTTTGATGTGAGGTGATCTGTTTGGTAGCAGGATTATATTTCCAGGTGCCTGATTCTATTATTTCTTCTTCGTCGCTGTCACACCTATTAGCGCCATGATGAGTCACCATCTTGCCATCAGACCGGAACATTTCTGCATCATCTTTATCGCAATCCTCCATGATGTCGCGCAGGTCGGTATCAGGTTTCCCATCCAGGTTCATATCTGCAGCGGGAACAATGCTGGAGGATTCCAGCACCCAGTACTTATCACTGAAGGAGGGTTGTTGCACAGGAGCCCCAAAACCGGAAAATATTAAAGTTCCTGCAACGGCGGCAGTGAGGATAATAGGTTTGCTGTTTTTCATAGGATGAAAATACAAAAAAAGAGAAGGATATAGCTGTTCTTGTATTATCTTTTCGCTTGTTAAGAAAAAATCAATCTATTGAAAAAGGTATTTTTTTATTCCGCTGTTATATGTTCCATCTCTGCGTCTTCAGTTGCCCAGCAAATAAAAACGCCATTGATGGGTTGGGCAAGCTGGAATAATTACAGGGTGAACATCAATGAAAACATCATTAAAAAACAGGCCGATGCACTGGTAGCATCCGGCTT
>NZ_DATCRD010000412.1:0-5049 GCF_036569185.1 Chitinophaga sp. | reverse complement strand
TTGTTCTTTGGCGCTATTGAAAAATGTGCGGAAGAAGGCTTTCCCAAGCGCACCGAATACCGTCTTACCTCACTTGGCGAAAGTATATTGCCCATCCTGGAGCAGATGGACCGCTGGGGCCTTACCCATTCTGAATTCATTAAGGAACGGCAACGGGAGCTGGAAAGTGCGGAGCTGTAGAGATAGGAGGTTGCTTCCACATAAAAAAAGCGGGAGCATCCTGTGATACTCCCGCTTCGCGGACCGGACGGGACTCGAACCCGCGACCTCCGCCGTGACAGGGCGGCATTCTAACCAACTGAACTACCGATCCTTAATACAGACGGGCCTTTCCGCCGATCTATATCCCCCTTTGGGGAGTGCAAATGTAGCAACATTATTTTCAAACAACCAAAATTTTTTTGCAGAAAGCAACAAAGGACCCCGATTTTGATATATTTAAAGTATTTCCCATATTGCAGAGGTGTTTGTAAACGACCCGTCAATAATAATGAGCTATACCGGTATCATCACCCTGGGTATTATATGCCTTAATGTGCTTATTTCCTGGAAAGGATTTAAAAGCCGCACCTTTTTCAATAAGTTTGAGTTTGAAGTGGAAAAGGTCCGGCTATACAGGGAGTACCGTCGTTTGGTTACTTCCGGCTTCCTGCATGTGGGTTGGAAGCATCTTATATTCAACATGATTTCCCTGTTACTGTTTAGCGTAATGCTGGAATCGCATATGGGGCCGGTTGCCTACATCGCTATTTACACCGGAAGCCTCATAGGTGGGAACCTGCTTTCTCTTTACATTCACCGCCGCGAAAGCGATTACAGCGCGGTAGGTGCATCGGGAGCGGTATGCGGGATTATTTTTGCCAGCATTGTCCTGTATCCCGGTATGATGGTAAGCTTTTTTGGATTGTTCCCGGTCCCCGGATGGCTATATGGTATCGGGTATGTGTTATATTCGATTTATGGTATTAGGTCGCGCCGCGATAACATAGGCCACGATGCCCACCTTGGAGGGGCCATGGCAGGGATGTTGATAGGCCTGATAACAACACCTGCAGCCATCCTGCAAAATATGGCTGTTATTATTGCACTTGCGGTGCCCTGTATATTCTTTATGTATGTAATTATCCATAAGCCTTATCTGCTCCTGGTGGATAACTTTTATTATAACCAACATCATACGGCAGGAGATATTGACGATCTGTATAACATGGAGAAAGCCAACCGGCAGAAAGAACTGGATACAATCCTCGACAAAATCCATCATAAAGGCATCAACAGTTTAACCAAAACAGAAAAAGAAAAACTGGAACAGTATTCACGGCAGATCAGCTGATAAAAAGGCGTCCGGTCTTTGCCCTTACCGGATAACACGGCATCCGCATCGGCGCCTGGTGATCCCTGGTAAGATTAAACCCGCTTACAGAGCAACTTCCTGAACAGTATCTGAAAATATATTACTTTAGCAGCGATACCACCAACCTTATCATCAACCATTAGCGTATTCTGCAACAATAATGCACGATAGTATCTATATTGACAAATCACTGTTTCAGCGCATTTCAGAGGGCGATGAAGCGGCGTTTGGTATCCTTTTCAATACTTCCCTGATAACACTGGAACCATTTATACGGAAAATGGTGAAGTCGCCCGAGAGCGCCAAAGAGGTGATCCAGGCTACCTTCCTGCGGGTATGGCTTAGCCGCGACAAGCTCCCCGATATTGACCATCCTAAAGCCTGGCTCTATAGAGTAGCGGCCAACGAATGTTATACTTACCTGAAAAAGGAGGCTACTGAGTACCGGCTGCGGGGTGCAGTGGCTGCAACAGAAACAGAAACAGAAACTGCCACCCGGCAGCTCACTTTAAAAGAATTACATGCCATCATTGAAGAGGCGGTGATGTTATTATCGCCGCAACGCCGGCGCATTTACCAGATGAGCCGCAACCGGGGTATGAAAATACCGGAAATAGCCACTGAGCTGGATTTGTCGCCCAGTTCGGTAAAAAATGCGTTGGTGTTTTCCCTGAAAGCCATACGGGAGCACCTGCGTCGCAACGGGCACGCTATTCCTTTTGTTTACCTGATTTTTATCTGTAAGTAAAAAATATTTTCAGGTAGATAGGTCCTTTATGGCGTCGGCTTATTCTTAGTATCGGGGAGCCGTTTAAATCCCGGTTTTCTTTTAATGCATGCAGGAGCAAAGGGTCATATATTTATTACAGCAGCGGCTTTCAGGTAATGAAACATCCGCAGAGCAGGAAGAATTGTACACATTACTGGAAGATGACGGCAACATGGAAATACTCATGGCCGCGCTCACAGACCTGATGTGGCAGGCGCCTGCCGGCACGGAACCTGTCAACACAGATGCCCGCACCGCTTTGCTGCAAAGTATTACCGGGACTGATCTTATTACTCCTTTCGTGGAAGTTCCCGCGCCGGTGAAAACTATTTACCGCTTCTGGTGGGCTGCGGCTATTACTGCCGGCCTGTTGCTTGCCACGGGGCTGTACTTCCTGTTACGTCCCGTGGCCACTGTGAAACCGGCGCCTGCACTGGCCCAGCGTTATAAAAATGATATCGCCCCTGGAGGAAATAAAGCCATGCTCACCCTGGCAGACGGTTCCCGCATAGTGTTGGATGAAGCGCAGAACGATACGCTTGGTCAGCAGGGCAATACCAGTATCATTAAAACACAGAACGGGCAGGTGCAGTATCATGCCGCCGGCAACACCGCTGTTGTTACCTTTAATACATTAAGCACTCCCCGTGGAGGCCAATACCAGCTTACCCTGCCGGATGGTACACGGGTATGGCTCAACGCCGCCAGCTCCCTGCATTTCCCTACGGCCTTTACTGGCAGCCACCGAACTGTAGAGCTCACGGGGGAAGGATATTTTGAAGTAGCCGCCTTACCCGGAAAACCTTTCCTGGTAAAAGCCAACGGCGCTGATATTACCGTGCTGGGCACGCATTTTAACATCATGGCCTATGCCAACGAACAGGCCATGGCTGTTACCCTCCTGGAAGGCGCTGTGAATGTAGGCCGCAATGGCACGGTAAAGAAACTGCTGCCGGGGCAGCAGGCCCGTATCACCGGGAATAACAGCATCACCGTGTCTGGTACAGACGTACAGGAAGCCGTAGCCTGGAAGAATGGTTTTTTTATTTTCGACCGTGCAGATATTACTACCGTGATGCGTCAGCTGGAGCGCTGGTATGATATAGAAGTGGTGTATGAAGGCGCACCGCCTCAAATGCGCTTTGGCGGAGGGATGCAGCGCAGCCTTCCACTGTCGGGCATTCTCAGGCTATTGGAAAAAAATGGAGTCCTGTTTAAAATAGAAGGAAGAAAAATAACCGTATTACGATCGTAAGCAAGCCATATTTTTTAACACTTAAACTAACCAGCTATTGTATTGAAAGTAATCAGCTAAAACCAGCGCCATTAAAAAACCAGTGATGGGCAAACATCACTGGTCAGCGGCAATAAATTATTCGTGTAAACTCATTTTTATCACCGAAATCAAATGTATGATTTTAACTGCTTTGTTCCAAAACAGGGAGAAGGGAACGTATGCCCCTGCCCGCAGGCCTGATCATCAGCATATCAACACTTCCGGAACGCATCACCACCAATGCAGATCTTACACGCCGGTATTTGCCGGCTCAATGAAAAAAAATAATCTGCCAACCAAAATTTGGAGGATCATGAGGTTATCTGCTCTTTTACTAATGGCAGGCATGTTGCAGGTCAGTGCCAGCAGCACGGCGCAACGGGTGAGCCTGACTGTCAGAAATACGCCGTTATCAACGGTTTTTAGTACCATCAACCGGCAAACGGGGTACATCTTTTTTTATAATTATGATGCACTGCAAACTACCCGCCCCGTTACGCTGGACGTGAAAAACGTTACTATCCAGGAACTGCTGCGCGCCTCGCTGATGGGGCAGAACCTGGAATATGCGATCGAAGACAAAACCATTACCGTTACCCGCATCATTCCGCGCATGCCGGAATTACCGGAGACGCCGGCGCAGATCGTGGTTACCGGCCGTATTACCGATGAAAATGGTATTCCGTTACCCGGTGTTTCCGTGGTGGTAAAGGGTACGGCCAAAGGCACACAAACCAATAACAATGGGGAATATACGGTAGTAGTAAGAGATGAAAATGCGGTATTGTCGTTCTCCTATGTTGGTTATGAAAAACAAGAGCTGGTGGTTGGTAAAAGCGGTGTAATTAGTATACAGCTGAGGCCATCCAACAATAAGCTCACAGGTATTGATGTGGTGAACACCGGCTATCAGACCATTTCCCGGGAAAGGGCCACCGGATCTTTTTCCGTGATAGATCCATACCGTCTTCGCAGTAAACTGAAGCCCGATGTGAAATCAGCCCTGGAAGGACAGGCCACCGGTGTGGTGCTTACCAAGGAAGGCAACCTGGAAATACGTGGTGTGTCCACTCTGCTGGGTACCGCTGCCAGCGCGCCACTGCTGGTAATAGATGGGTACCCCTCCAGCGCGGGACTGGAATCGCTCAACATTGATAACATCGAATCGATCACCGTATTGAAAGATGCCGTAGCTGCTTCTATTTACGGCGCCCGTTCTTCTAACGGTGTGATCGTGATTGCCACCCGCTCCGGCAGGAAAGGCGCATTGCAGGTGGAATATAAAGGGTCCACAGGCATTACCCTCAAACCGGATCTGTCAAACCTCAACAGGGCCTCTTCGGCTGATTATATAGATGCGGAAATGGAGCTGTATAACCAGGATCCTAACAGTTATCTTACCAGTTATAATAACTACCAGAACACCTCCCGGGTAAATTACCTGATGATTGCAAAATCGCAGGGATGGATGAGCGAAAAGGATGTGACGGCGGAACTGGATGCCCTGAAGAAGAACGACGGGCTGGCGCAGATGGAGAAATATTATTTCAGGAACCAGTTCACCCAGCAACACAATATTTCCCTGACGGGTGGCAGCGAAAAAAGTATGCTCAACGCCGCGGTGAGATACGTGTCTAACCAGAATAACAC
>NZ_DATCRD010000411.1:0-6451 GCF_036569185.1 Chitinophaga sp. | reverse complement strand
AGGGAGGGAGTGCCCAATTCTGTTATTTTCAACTACAACGCAGCTGCCGCAGGAAAAGATTCCGTTTTTATTTCTCAAAGTTGGGATATCAGGAGGAAAATACCCGTGCCCGCAAAAGAAAACACCTTTACCACCATTTATTATACACCGGGGTATTTCAGGGCCAAATTAATGGTCAACAAACAAATTGTAAAAGAGCACGACCTGATGATAGGCTCCGGTGGATGGCTTGCATTGGTAGAGCAGCAACCGGGCACCCCGCTGTATTTCAGGAAGAACGAAGTGCTGAAAGGAAACTGTGTGGAAGTAGACGAAACGCTGTTATCGCAATATCATCTGCCCCTGCAACCCGATCCGCCGGCACTGTGTTTTTTTTATGTGCAGTCGTTCGGCGACCTCCGGAACGACCACTTTACTTTTGAAACTACATTAAAGAGCGGTTTCCGGCAGGGTACCGCTGCCTGCCAGCGGGTGGAAGTAATGATCCTCTGTAAAAATGATGTGATCGTTATTCCCTTGTGCGCGCCTGGTTGCGTGGGAGAGCTCGCCCTGTTTGCCGCAGGCACAACTATCAACAGCAGGAATACCGACCTGTCGAAATTCGGGGCCAATCTTACAGAGTGGGTGAAGCTGCGTGTGGTTGCCCAAAACAGGCATATGCAGTTTTATGTAAATGATTCTTCCGCCGCTGAGCTAACCTTTGCTAATCCGCCTTCGGATATTGTAGGCGTACAATACCGGTTTGCCGGCACCGGCGCCGTAAAGGATACCCGCTTTACGAAAGACAGTACCGTGATTGCACTGCAGTAGTAACTGCTGCCGGTTTATCTCCGGAAAATAATAACCGCAGCACTATTTCGAAAAGTATGCCCGTTAAGAAAAATAATTACGTTATGCCGGGGCGTTTACAGGTATAGCCGGATGGGCCTATCTGCGATGAGCAACTACCAGCGCGGCGGCAGCACCGGCAGATTAAAGCGCAACTGCCACGTTATTTTTTGTTGCCTTCCAACACGTCCACATAATGAGGGTTATACATAATACCCAGGATATTGCCGAAAGGATCTACAACAGAAGCCGTCACAAATCCATGACCCCGTTCCGTAACAGGTTCAAACACAGTAGCGCCCAAGCCAAGCAATTTTTCCAACCCGGCCTGTATATTATCCACATGCCAGTAAATAATGGCGCCACCAGGGGCCCTGCCGGCTTGTGCAGGTGCATATTTACTGTCGATGATACCCAGTTCATGCTGGTAATCGCCCAGGCGGAACTCCGCATAGCCCGGCTTTTCAAAGTAAGGAGGGATACCGGTTAACTCTGTATACCATTTTTTTGCCGCTTCATGGTTGGCTGCAAAAAACGTTTGGGTGGCAAATCCTCTTAGCATATTGTGTTTGTTTTATGGTGTATTGTAAAAGTAGGGAGGAGGTATGACAGCCCTATGTCAGCAGGGAAAAGAATTTTCCGGCAGGGCGTAAAAAAAGACCTGTATTAAGGGTATGGAAATACCTCTAATACAGGTCATACGATTACAGAGTTATGCACAAAGACTTCGAGTGATCAGGACATGTGAGAGTCCCATTTTGTACTCTTCTTTCTGGCATAACTGCGTGGCCTTTTAGGTCGCCGGACAGGGCGGGGAGTGTTCTTGTTGTCGAGTACCAACTGCATTTTCTTTCTGGCAAGTTCCGGATCGGTGATTTCGTTATATTTCTGTTGATTGAAAGCAGATTCGCCCCTCCAGTCGTCCAGGAGTTGCCTTTCGGTATCTGTTAATGTGTTTTGATGAAACTTTAACAGCAAGCTTGGGAGATCTGAAATTTTCAGCATAGTAGAGGTTTGTATTAACGAGTGAAGGAATCGGTTTCATTTGATTTAAATATAGAAGAGAGGATCTTTTTGGCGTTATCTTTATGTTTTTTAACAGTATTATAGGTAACACCCAGCTTTTGGGCAATCTCATCTATACTTTTATTTTCCAGGGTAAGCAGGATTACCTCCTGTTGTCGCGCTGTAAGCCTGTGGATATTTGTTCTGATAAGTTCCACATAGTAGTCGTGATCCCATGGATCTATTTCTACCTTTGGATTTTCAGAGTCATATATTGCACGGGTTACTGAGTCTTCTTTCACCTTATTATTTTTTTTACGTTTAATTTCACCCATTAATCCAAATTTTGTTGCTTTCATAAGATAATTCTCCAAATTTTTTATTGGCTGTTTATTTCTTCCCTGGAAAATGCTCAGCATGGCGTTTCCTATTGCATCTTTCACATCTTCCTGGTTGAATCCCGGAAAACGATTTCCAATCTCTATCATTAGTTCTTCATAATTTTCGTGGCAGGCGTTGTTGTCAGGCATAAGATGTCCTTTTTAATCAATAAATAATTAAATCAGTTTTGTTATGTGTCAGGTAACTAAATGATGAGAAAGTTATGTGTGATCAGTGTAGATGATCTTTTATATTTTATCCTGTATTCTTTTATTATATGTTGATGACAGGCTATTTTATACAACTGGTAATTCTCTTTTAATAACCATTTGTTCTCCTTGAATTTTTTTGACAGATTTTCGACCCGTTTACCCCTTAATAGATAAATATTTAATGGTGCCTTTCTTTTAATATAGAAGATGTTTGTATGATTCCGATGGAGACATACGATTGCTATTTCATTACCAGGGTAGAATAAAATCTCTTCATACTTATTACTAATATCTGGTACATCATTTAAATAACATACATCTTCTTTATACCCGTTACTGATACCAGGTATATTGTTTAAATCGGATAAATCTTCTTTATACTCATTACTTACGCTATGTTCGTTGTTTAAACAGACAGCAACTTCTACATACTCACTGCCAACTATAATAAGATCGGATGGATGATTGATTGGTGAATGCGATACATGACCGGATCCCAATAAGATATAGAATAGAAAAGTCAGAACTCTTAATCCCATTTTAAATGTTTTTGGATTAATTTTAAGATAATATGCAATAAAAGAAACCTGCTGTCGCGCTATGCTTCCCATTATTTTATTTTTTATAGTTCTTAAATCCGAGACGTTTTTCCGGAAAAACGTTTCATTACTATAAAGACATTTTAATTATCATTTTGGGTAATGTATTTTCCTCATGTTCTGGTTAATCCTTTGTTAAGCAGTTTTTTTTAAGAGATGGTGGGATTTGAGGTAATAAACAGAAGCGTAAACATTTTTTTATATAGAAATCATATGTTGTCCGGCCAGAATATCTATTTTTAGGGCCTAATCTGTATATCATGAAGAAGGTATCCTATGACCCGAATGGCGGAAAACTATGGATAAGAATAGAAATGACCGGCATCTATTTTATTACTTACATTTACCAGATGTGGGCCGCTACTGCGGATGAACTGCCCATATTAACAAAGCCCCTCCGGCAAAACAGCAACGAGCTTCCCCAGCCGGACTACTACCTGGTGCAGAATGATTATAAACCCGGGGAACCCCTGATCAACTTTGATAAAAGAGTGCTGGATATCTCCTTCAGGGTAAGGAAGTATAAAGATGATAACGGATATAAATTAAAAGTAAGCGTATTACAGGGAGATGATTTTGACACTGCCAAAGTAATAGGCAGCGACCAGGTAGGGGATGGGTCTACCGTTACTTTAGGCGCTGATGTTACCGGTAAAACCGAAGATATCTTATTGCAGCTGGTTGCCAGGAAAAAATGATTCCATCTCTTTAAAACCCTTGTATGTTACCATTTAGAAAGATATGCCTGTTACTGTTCTTGGTTTCCTTCCAGGCATCTGCACAGTTTAAAACGGACAGCACAGAACATTACCTGCTGAATTTTTCTGTTCCTGACATGCCTGCCTTTAAGGCGCTGGGCGCAGATCCCTCCAACCTGTTACGTCCTTCTGATATTCAAAAGTTTGCCCTTAGCTTATCCCCGTTTTATTCAAACGGGCAAGGCGTAATTCCCCGCAATTTTGCCGTGGAATTTTCTCCCGGTAAACTGGCCAGCAAAAACTGGACGCTGGAAGATTATGGCAAAAGAAGGTTCTGGTATAATTCTTCCTTTAGCATAGGGGCTATTGTTGATTCGGGAAATGTATCTTCCAAACTGGCCATTGGTTATCGTTTTTCTATCGTCAGGAAAAAGGACGACCTGTTACTGAACGCAGCCAAAAGGAAAGAAGTATTTATTGCACAGCAACAGGAACAGCTGGCGCTAAGGGAATTTAAGAATAACTGGATCATTATTGTTCATAAAGAAGTACCGCCCGCAGAACGCGCACAGTATGGAAAGGATCATGACGCCGAATTCTGGGACTTTGCAGAAAACAAAGCGGAAGAATATCTCAAAGAAAACCCGGATACCTCCTTACAGGCCAGTTACGACGCCTTTAAGAAAGGATATGACAAGGATAAGAAAAAGTACTACGCTGCTGTAGACAGCCTCATAGAAAAATTTAAAAGCGAACATTGGAACACCACCCGCCTGGATGGGGCAATTGCCTGGGTAGGTCAATCGCGCGATTCCCTGATTAAGAACGCCGGCTTTGCTTCTTTTAACACCTGGGTTACCTGGGCTTTAGGTATCGGGAAGAGCAGCCAGTTGTTATTAGGCGGCAGCTTCAGTTTGCCCCGGTCGGAGTTTAAAGACACTACCGCTATCAATGCTACCGTGAATGTGCGCTACTACCTGGGTACCGCCAGTTTCAGAGGCTTTGCAGAAACGCAGTTTAAGTACCAGAACTATGAGGGATTTGAAAAATCCCTGCTGTTTAATTTTGGCACCGAATTCCGGGTTGCCAAAACCATCTGGATTGTGGCGGAAGCAGGCATTGATAATTACCTGAAAGAGAAAGATCCTTTCAGTGCGTTTATAGCGAGTATTAATTTGAGATACGGATTTAACCAGGTAATGAAGTAGGGGCCGTGGTTTGTTTATTCCTCTTCACCAATAAAAAACATACATACAAAAACAGCACCCACACTGGTATCAGCTCCACCGGCAATTTCATGCCGGTGATCCACATCAGCGCCAGTATGCCTACCAGGAATACCAGGCAAATGTAGTTAGACACCGGGTATATAAAAGAAGGGAACTTTGTACGGATATTATCAGCTCTTTTACTCTTTTTGAATTTCAAATGCACCACCGTAATCATCAGCCAGTTGATGATAAGCGTTGATACTACCAGCGACATTAACACCTCGAGCGCCTTTTCAGGGATCACTTTATTTACCACAATGCAGATAGCCGCAAACAATCCTGATACCAGTATGGCTTTTACCGGTACATGATTTTTATTCAGGTGAGATAAAAAAGCGGGTGCATTGCCTTGTTTCGACAACCCGTATAACATCCTGCTATTGCTGTATACGCAACTATTGTACACGGAAAGCGCTGCTGTAAGAACGATCAGGTTCAACACATTGGCGATGAGGCTGGTGAAATAAATGGTTTTGCCAAAGAGGCTGAACTGGAATCCTTTTAAGCTCTCAAACACCATTACAAACGGGCTGCTATCTGTGGTAATACTTTTCCATGGAGATAATGAAAACAGGATGATGAGGGCGCCTACATAAAAGATCAGGATACGGTAAATAACCTGGTTGGTAGCCTTTGGGATGGTTTTCTCCGGACGGTCGGCTTCCGCAGCGGTGATGCCGATCAATTCCAATCCGCCGAAAGAGAACATGATAAGCGCAATGGCCGCAAACAATCCCTGGAAACCACCTTTGCCATCGGCTTCCAGTAATCCCCGTGGGAAAAAGCCGCCGTCGTTCCAAAGATTCTGTATGTTTGCCTGTGCGCCTCCGCTTCCACTGATCAGCAGGTAAATACCAAAAACGATCATCGCTATAATAGCCACCACTTTTATAATCGAAAACCAGAACTCAGCTTCTCCATACACTTTAACAGAGCTAAGGTTTAACGCATTAATGGCAACGAAAAAGAAAAGACTGGAGCACCATAAAGGGATTTCCGGCCACCAGAAATGTATATACACCCCTATAGCTGTGAGCTCAGACATGCTCACCAGGATATATAAGATCCAGTAATTCCACCCGGAAGAGAAACCTGCAAACGAGCCCCAGTATTTATAGGCAAAATGACTGAAACTACCGGATACCGGTTCTTCTACCACCATTTCGCCCAGCTGGCGCATAATAAAGAAAGCAATGATACCTGCTAAAGCATAGCCTAAAATTACAGAGGGACCTGCCAGTACTGCTGCAGGGCCTATGCCCAGGAATAAACCGGTGCCAATGGCGCCGCCGAGGGCAATTAACTGGATATGCCTGTTCTGGAGGCCTCTTTTAAGGCTTTTTTCTTCGGTTTTTTGGTTTGTTGTGCTCAATGTCTGTTATGGTGGATAAGGCTGCAATTTGAGGTAATTTTGGCAGAAAAGGAGTATTGGGGTAAATTTTCCGGTGGGGAGGGGG
>NZ_DATCRD010000410.1:0-7153 GCF_036569185.1 Chitinophaga sp. | reverse complement strand
GCATCCTTTTCGATCTGCGCCCATACCTGCGCTTCCGGTACCTGGGGCTGGTTATATTCACCTGTTGCCAATGGCACTGTTACCAGCGGTACATTGCCGAACAGCTGTACCAGTTGCAGGTAAAAATAGGCCCGCCAGAAGCGCGCCTGCGCCAGGATATTTTCTTTGTCCGCTGCGTTCATTGCTATCGCCGGCACTTTATCCAACACTAAATTGGCCAGGTAAACTCCATGATAATTATATTGCCATGCATCCTGCACATAGCTGTTGTCCGGCTTGGCGGTGAACAGTTTCAGTTGCTGTATTTCAGCCACATCGGAGGCGCCGCCGCCGCCTTTCTCCGCATCGTCGGACATTACATCTCCTACAACGATACGGGTTTCCAATGCGAAAAAGTTTTGCGGCCGCGCAGCGGCGTATACCGCATTTACAGCGGCTTCTGCATCTGCCGCCGTTTTATAATAGGTAGCTGTAGAAAGATGCGCCGTGGGATCTTCCTCCAGGAATTTGGAACATCCTGCAAGACTTCCTGCAGCGATGATCAGTAACAGTAAATATTTCATA
This sequence comes from Chitinophaga sp., assembly GCF_036569185.1. GTDB lineage: Bacteria > Bacteroidota > Bacteroidia > Chitinophagales > Chitinophagaceae > Chitinophaga. Next base: position 6,589 of record NZ_DATCRD010000410.1, on the reverse strand, counting down.
CCAATAGTCATTATAAAGTGAGATTGATACCCGCCATAATAATTTTGGGTTGAGGGTAGTTCACCTGGTCCTGGCCCAGGTTCAGGGTACCTGCGTTACCACCGAAGGTGATGCCTATTTCAGGATCATAACCATCGTAATGTGTAAACGTGATCAGGTTCTGCCCGGTTAAATAAACACGCATGCCACTCATATGCCAGCGTTCCATCAGCCTGTCCGGTAAATTATACCCAAGGGTAATGTTACGCAGCCGCAGATAGGCGCCGTTGGTAAGGTAGTAACTGGAAGCCCTGGAATTGAAGTTGCGATCGTTGGCTGTAAGCCGTGGAATAGTAGTGCTGGTGCCTTCTCCATGCCACCTGCCCAGGGTTTCCTGTTCCATGTTATAGTTGGAAATAAAGAAACCGTTGGTGTTGTATTTGTAAGACTGATAAATTTTATTGCCACTTACCCCAAAGAATGCCAGGTTCAGATCAAAGCCTTTATAGTTGGCGCCCACATTAAATCCATACTGGATATTTGGAATGGGCGATCCGAGGAAGGTTTGATCCTGGTCATTAATTACCTTATCGTTATTCAGATCTTTAAAGCGGATGTCGCCGGGCACGGCGTTGGGTTGGGCAGCATGATTGCTGATCTCCGCCTGGTTCTGAAAAATACCGTCGAACACATATCCGTAAAACTCCGCTACGCGGTGACCCGCTTTGGTCATATTCGGGCTGTTGAATATTTGCGCGCCTTCATTTTCGAGGCTTAGCACCTCGTTATGCAGGGTAGATAAGTTAGCGCCAACATTAATGCGCAGGTCTTTATTAAAGCTGTGGTTGTATTCCAGTTGAAATTCGAAGCCCGAGTTAGCCATGGATGCTACGTTGGTAAGTGGCCCAGTAGAGAAGCCGCTTTCAAACAGGATAGGGATCCGCAGCAGCATATTGTTGGTTTTCTTGTTGTAGTAGTCGATGGTTCCGGTGAGGCCTTCAAATACTTTGAAGTCGAGACCCAGGTCCCACTGCCGCACCTGTTCCCATTTCAGGTCGGGGTTACCAAGTCCTGCCGGCTCGGCAGTAAGGTAAGCGCCGTTACCGAAAGCGTAGTTATAGTTATTAATGGTAGATGAAAAATCGTAGTACCCTGCACTGGATTGATTACCTACGATACCCCAGCTTGCCCGGAGCATCAATGCGCTTAACTGGCCCTTGTTACTCAGGAAATTTTCCTTGCCCAATGCCCATCCCAGGGAGGCGGAGGGGAAATTGCCATACTTATTATTAGCGCCGAATTTAGAAGAGCCATCACGCCGGATGGTAGCGGTGAGGAAGTACTTCTGTTTATAATTATAATTCAATCTTCCTAAATAAGACAACAAACTCCAGCGAACCAGCGTACCGCCTACAGTTGGGTTGGAAGTACCGGCATCGAGGTATTGCAGGTAGGAATCGTTGCCAGGCTGCCCCTGGTTGCTGCCTCTTATAAACTCATAGCTGTATTGCTGTGCAGAGATCCCCGCCAGTACCTTCAGTTCGTGATCTTCGGCGATAGTTGTTTCGTAGGTAGCGGTGTTGTCCCAGGTCCAGCTCAGGCCCACTGCTTTGGTTTGGGATAGACTGGTAATAGGATTGTTCTGCGCGGCCGACACATAATAGGTAGGCGTAAAAGCCTTATCATCGGAGAAGTTGAGATCAATGCCCAGGCTGGATTTAAGCGTAAGCCCTTTAACAGGTTTCAGCTGCAGGTAAGTATTTCCTACCACCGACCAGGTATTCAACGGGTGATTTTTGGAGATGTATTCAATACTTGCCAATGGATTCACGATATCAGAGAACCTGGAAGGCACATAGTTTCCCTGTTCATTTTTCAACGGCACCGTAGGATCCATGCTGATGGCGGAAAGCAGGTCTACCCGGCTGGTGGCGCCTTCTCCTACCAGGTATTGTTTACTTTTGGCGATGGAAAGGTTCTCTCCTACTTCAATATATTTGTTAGGCTTAAAAGTGGTGTTCAGTGAGAAACTGCTTCTTTTATATGAAGACCCGATGATGATCCCGTCCTGGTCGAAATAATTGCCACTGAGGCGATAGGTGAGCTTATCGCTGCCGCCGGCAAAGGCCAGGTTATAGCTTTGAACGGGTGCTGAGCGGAACATGGCATCCTGCCAGTCGGTGTTTATTGTGTACTGTGACGGATCGGTCCATGGCGAAGTTTGCCCTGCATTCTTAAACGCTTCCGAGTTTAGCATAATAAAATCGGGGCCGTTCAGCATGTTGAGTTTTTTTCTCACTTGCTGCACACCGGCATAAGCGTCTACATAAATATGCGATGCATTTTTATTACCTTTCTTTGTTTCAATCAGTACTACGCCATTCGCACCTCTTGATCCGTAGATCGCCTGCGAGGAAGCATCTTTTAATATTTGCACGGAGGCAATGCCGGATGGATCAATGGAGTTGATGCCATTGGCTGTAAGCGGTACGCCATCCACTACATACAGTACATCCGCATTGTTGATGGAGGTAAGTCCGCGTACCCTTACCGTTGCATTCTTTCCCGGGGAGCCGGAGTTCTGCGTAATTTGTATACCCGCAGATTTTCCCTGCAGGGATTGCTGCAAACTGGCGGCTGCCTGGTCTTTCAGGTCGCTTTCATTCACTGATGAAATGGCGCCGGTCACCTCGCCTTTTTTCTGTGTGCCATAGCCTACTACCACCACGCTTTCCAGGCTGGTGGACTGGCTCTGCAAAACGATCTCTATATTCCGGCGGCCATTTACCTGCACTTCCTGGCGGCCGTAGCCAATAAAAGAAACCACCAGTACATCTGTAGCGGCAGCCTGTATACTATAACTGCCATCTACCGCTGTTTTCACTCCTTTGGATGGCGTACTTTTAATAGACACCGAAGCACCCGGCAGCGGTTTATTTTCCGGGTCCAGTACATGGCCTGTGATCAGCGTATCCACTACGCCTGCTTTTGCAGACAGTATTGAAAAAAACAGCAGCATTAAAAGAACGATACCACCTTTATGATGTGGTGCCCATACACGGGAGGCGTTATCATGATTGGTAAAACACATACATGTGTCGTTTGAGTTAGGTAATCAGCATGCTGCCTGCTCTAACGTGGATCAGCGCGGCCAGCCTGCATTTCAGCTTCATAACCGGATAAGCACTATTTCGCCGGGGCACACAGCTCCGCCTATGCAAAAGCGTCCTTTTACAAAACAGCCGGGTTGTATGCTACAGGGGATTAGTTGCTATCTCTGTTACAATGACACCTGAAAGATGGGATACCGCCATTGAGGAATAAAATTTTACGGGCAGCAACTTTTCGCTTGCTGGTCCATCTTCAGAAAATGAAACTATATAAATAAAGTGCTGGCATTAAAAAATGGCACCTTCCCTGTTTTAAACCTTTCTATCTTTTTCAAGGTCAAAAAGAAAAGAAAAACCATAAATATATGAAAGCGATAGGAAAACTTTGTCTGGCCGGCCTTTTCATCACATTCTTAACCTCGACCACTACATACGCCCAGGTTAGTTTAAGCGTGGGCATATCCGTACATACCGCTCCTCCTCCATTACCTGTTTACACCCAACCGCCATGCCCCGCAGATGGCTACATCTGGACACCTGGCTATTGGGCTTATGGCCCCAACGGCTACTATTGGGTACCAGGCGTATGGGTACGGCCTCCACAAGTAGGCTTTTTATGGACGCCCGCCTATTGGGGCTTTGAAGGAGGCGTATATGGCTTCCATGCCGGTTACTGGGGCCCGCATATCGGGTTCTACGGAGGAATCAACTATGGTTATGGCTATTGCGGCTCCGGGTATGTAGGCGGCAGATGGAGCGGCGGTACATTCCAGTATAATTCTGCTGTTAACAATGTGAACACCACTATTGTCCATAACACCTACATTAACAATACCGTGGTTAATAACACCAGGGTAACCAACCGCAGCAGCTTTAACGGCGCAGGTGGGGTGAATGCACGGCCTAATCAACAGGAACTATCAGCTATGCGCGAACATCACCAGCAAGCCACCGCCATGCAAACAAACCATGAGCAGATGATGAGCAGGGACAGGAATCAACTGGCAGCGGTGAACCATGGCAGACCTGCAGCTTATAACCCTGCTATGCAACATTTTAATAATAATGGAGCTATTCATGCAGGGCCTTCTGTTCAACAGGCACACCGGCCTATTGCTATGCAGCAGAATGTTCATCGTGATAGTCGGCCGGTTTTCCAGGACAGGCCACATGGGAATGGTGGTTTTGGCGGACGGGAAGGAATGCCGCGGGGTGGGCATGCTGAAGGGAGGCCGGGAGGGCATCGGAGAGGGTGATAAAATTCTATAGATCTTCTATATAAAATAATGGAGCTGGTCGAAAGGCTGTTGTACACTTAGACCAGCTCCAACGGCTAAGTAAATTATTCCTTAAGAATATTTGGTTCTGAACTTCTCTATATAATCAACAATATATTTTTCCCCAGGATAAGCTGTTCCTGCAAAATGCACACTACCGTCATACTTATTAATAATAATTGGTGCATTACCTCCTAGTGCATATAATAGGTAGTATTACATAAAGTGTGTCACAGTGATTAAAGATTAAGTTTCAAACGATCACTAAATATAATTGATAATTGTGCCAATGTTTGATTCCAGTTATGTACTGGCTTGTTCCACTTGGCACATATATTCTCCTGGACAAGGAATAGGAGTTTCATGAGGGCATCTTCCGACTGGAAGGCGCCTTTTGATTTTGTAACAGCGCGAAGCTGCCGATGGAAGCCCTCAATAATATTTGTGGTATACATTATTCGGCGGATGTCTTTGTTGTACTGAAAATAGCTGCTGAGTCGAGGCCAGTTCTTCCGCCAGGATTCGATCACCTTAGGATATCGGGTACCCCAGTTAGATTCCAGTTGATCAAGACTGCGCTCTGCCTGGTCTGCAGTGGTGGCCTTATACACGTTTTGAAGGTCTTTCATAAATGGCTTAACATCTTTGTAAGAAAGATATTTCTGAGAATTGCGTATCTGATGTACGATGCAGAGCTGAACCTCCGTTTTGGGGAAAACGCTCTCTATAGCATCAGCAAAGCCCTGAAGATTATCAATACAGGCTATAAAGATATCTTCCAAACCACGATTTTGTAAATCAGTTAACACCTGCAGCCAGAATTTAGCACCTTCGTTCTCGCCAACATACATACCCAGCAACTCTTTATAGCCCTCCTGATTAAGGCCAATAATGCAGTAAACAGCGCGGCTGACAACCCGCCCCTCATGACGAACTTTGTAGTGTATTGCATCTAACCATACGAACGGGTAAACCCGTTCCAACGGACGACTGCGCCACTCCTGTATCAAAGGCAGGATTTTATCTGTAACGCGGCTTATAGTGGCTGTAGAAGCCTCCAGTCCATACATGTCCATCAGGTGGTCCCGGATATCGCTGTAACTGGCGCCACGGGCATACAGAGAAATAATCTGCCGGTCCAGATCTACCCCCAGGGTCTTATGACGCTTGGGAACAAGCTCTGGCTCGAACGTCCCATTACGATCACGCGGAGGGTTAATATCTACCGACCCTATGGCGGTCTTTACTTGTTTACGCCCTTTACCGTTCTTCCGGTTGGCATCTCCTTCGTCTTCAATATGCGCTTCCAACTCGCCATCCAGGGCGCCCTCAAGAAACTCTTTTAGTAATGGCGTTAGCACACCATCCTTACCTAAAAGCGTATCTCCATTCTTCAAACGGCTAGCCGCTTGCTTCTTGAAGGCTTCGAAATCAAAGTTTTGCTTTTCCATATTGTGATATCAGTTTAAAGTTAAAAAACTTTTTACTGACACACTTTATGTAATAGTCTCATATAATATACTCTTTGTTTCCACAAACTCTTTCGTTTGACAAAAAATAACCACCCAAATTCAAATTCCATGGTTTCATCTTCCAGCACTACGATGTCGTAAGACATGTTCGCCTTCGATTGTTTCAAATAGGAATTAACTTTTTCTAAGGCAATATCTTTACTAATCATACTTTACTGGCCTGTTGTATTTTTGAATATTAATTGCTCAAATTTATACCTTTTTGTAAGAATAGATGAATTCAGAACTTTACTTCACATCGCATTTTATACATTATTCATAGCCTATTCACAGAACGCTAGGAGCAAGAGGGATTTTGCTCATAACTAATAACTTAGTCGGCGACTGAGTTTACTACCATAATACAATACAATGACCTAAATATTGAAAATAAATCTCCCCTTCTCTTCGTCAAGTTCAATATTTATAGAAGCCAATTCAAGACCATAGTTCTGTGCTAACCAACCTCTCATTGCACAATAAAGACCTTCTTCTTGAAAATAAATAGGATTTGTGTCTACTGATTTAATATGAAAACAAACAGTTGATTCATTTACTTTATCGTAAATACTACTAGAAAGTTCTTTTATAGCCTTTATAATATATTTATCAATATCATCTTCCGACAAAAAATAAATTGGGCTATCGACTCTTAAATAAATATTTTTCATAACAAGTTTATCTGTATCAATAACAGTAGGCTCTCTAATTT
>NZ_DATCRD010000409.1:0-4458 GCF_036569185.1 Chitinophaga sp. | reverse complement strand
TTGCGCCGGAGAACGAAGAGTGGGATGCTATTTTACTGGTAGAGTACCCCAGCGCCAGGGCATTTAAAACAATTGCGGAAAGCGATGCCTATCGCGACATTGCCAATCAGCATCGCCTTGCAGCAACAGCTAACCTGCATTTGTATATGACCACGCCGTTTGAGCTATAATGTATAGCAACTGATCGTAAACAGGCGCCACCGGAGCTAATGTGCTATGTCCTTAAATGCAAAACCCTCAACGTAAGTTGAGGGTTTTGTGCCCAGAACTGGATTCGAACCAGCACATCCTTGCGAACGCTGCGACCTGAACACAGTGCGTCTACCAATTTCGCCATCTGGGCATTCGTGTTAAGGGCTGCAAAAATAAGCGTAGATTTTATTTCTCCAAATTTTTATTCGGAAAAAATGGCGCCGGCCGCAGAAAAGGCCGGCTGCCGCTGGCATCACAGGCATTAGCCCTGGTTGTCCAGGATGCCTGTTGTTACGATCACTTCCCGGCCCGCTAGCAGCGGAACTATTTTTCCAACAACAATCTCCTGGAAATGCGCAGATTCACGGTGTGCATTCGCTGCCGGTTCATCTGCATAACCCTCAAACAATACAAGCGTATGAGGATCGGTAATGCTTTGGTGCAGCTTGTAAAATAAATTCCCGGGTTCCTGGCGGCTTTTTTCAGCAGCTACCGTTAACAGCGCCAGCACAGTTTCCAGCTGGCCTTCCTTTACCTGCCACCTGGCAAATACACTAACAGGTTTGTGATTCATAATGCTTAAATTTTTTTGTTGTTGAATAAATAATTGTACTGCACACCTGCCGGAACTATTTTGATAAAATGGCTACCATCTTTTCACCTACACCTTTAGCGGATGCGGGATTCTGGCCGGTTACCAGGAGGCCGTCTGCCAGGCTGTTGGCACTCCAGGGGGCTGCAACATGAAAGAGGGCTCCCTGCGCAGTAAGCGCGGTTTGCAGGTCAAAAGGTACATCCGGCCGTGCGTAGTTGTCTTCCTCTGCGGTGGTAAAGGAAGTAATATTTTTACCGTTAACCAGGTAGGAGCCGTCGCTCAGCTTCACATTTAATAAGGATACGGGGCCGTGACATACTGCGCCTACAACCGCATTACGTTCATAGGTTTCCGCAATAACTTTCTTAAGCAGGGCATTCTCCGGCATGTCAACCATGGGAGCCAGCCCGCCGGGTACAAAAATGGCATCATATACGCTTACATCTACGCCTGAAAGCTTAGCTGCTTTTTGCATGGCAGCCCAGCCTTCCCCGGTTAAAAAGGCAAGATTATCCGGATCGCCGGCCAGGTTCAGGGCATCCAGATAAGGGGTATCGCCGGAAAGGCTGGCAAAATCTACCTGGTAACCGGCATCTTTGAATACAGCATAGGGGTGTGCCACTTCAGGTAAAAAGGTGCCTGTTCTCCGGTTGTTAGGGCCAATAACATTTGCATTGGAAACGATGATGAGGATTTTCTTTTTCATGGCTATAAGATTTGAATGTTTGTGAATGCTGCAGCTGCAGCGTTTTTACAGTACAAAGATACCGGCAGGGGAGGCCGCGGGAAAAGGAGCAGGATCACTATTAATGTGTGATCCGGATCACATTAGGCGTGTTCCGGGGTGGCTAAAGGATCGCTTACTTTTGGGTAGTATTGTTGGCGGAGTGCAGCCTGCTGAGTGTTTCACGGCTTACACCAAGGTATTCTGCAATGAACTTTTTAGAGATCCTCTGCAGCAGGCTGGGATACAGCTTTGCAAACTCCTCATACCGCTGCTGAGGGGTGCTGGAAAGTAGCAGGGTTACTCTTTGCTGCAGCGCCACATAACCATTGGTGAGCTTAACCCGGAAAAAATGTTCCATTTTGTGAAGGTCGGCAGAAAGTTTTTCCCTGCCGTGAAGTGTAAGGCATAACACCTCGCCTTCTTCCATACATTGAACATACATGGTTGCCTGCTTTTGCTTAAAATAAGCCTGGTAATCGGTCATCCACCAGTTTTCCTGGGCAAGCTGCACAATGTATTCTTTGCCTTGGGCATCAACATAAAATACTTTGTAAATTCCTTTCACCACCAGGTATTCATATTTTACCTCATCGCCCTCATGCAGCAGGTACTGGTTTTTCCGCACCCTTTTCAGCGTAAAGAAGGTTTTAACATATGCAAGCTCCTCATCATTAAGAGGCGTGATCTGTTCAATATGTTGTCTGAGTGTTTCCATGTTATTGTACGCAGAAGGGCAGGCCGCCGCTTAATGCCGCGGTAGCTTAATATCGTAAAAATCGGTCAATATCTTTAAAGTTTTTTTGTGGAACGGGGTTAGCAAATGCCGCAATATTGCCCGGCAGGTACCTGGCCTTTTGCAACCAAATGACACTGGTAATTAATAGGTTAAGATGAAAGCAACTTCGCATTCACCAGTTCAAAAAACTTCTTTTTATACGCTTCTCCTATAACAATTGGCTTTGTTTCGTTCAGGATCCTCACCATATTACCTTCTATGGCGGTCAGATGACTAAGTGATATAATAAACGACTTATGTATGCGTACGAAACCCATCGTTGACAGGTGTTCAGCAAGTTCTTTCAGCTTCAGATACGCGGTGATCTTCCGCTGGTCGTCCATCTGAATGACAACATAATTGCCCAGACCCTCGATGTATGTGATCCTCCGGGAATCGATCTTCAGTAACTTGCCTTTTTGTTCTGTTTTTACAAATAAATAACTATCCTGGTCATTTTTCAATTGGGTGGCATTGTGAAAAGTCCACAGGCGATTAACGGCTTTCAGAAACCTTACAAATGCTATCGGTTTTAACAGATAGTCTACCACCGCGTGTTCAAAGCCCTCCATTGCATATTCTTTATAGGCCGTTGTCATGATGATATAACTGTCCTTACCAACGAGATTTAGTATTTCTATACCGGTAAGATTTGGCATCTGCACATCCAGAAAGATGAGCCGTGGTCGTAGGTCTGTTATCATTGTAAGTCCTCTTACCGGATCTGTGGTAGTGCCCACTAAACGTAGGAAATGTACCTGATCGATATGTTCTTTGAGAAGATCGATGCCATGCTGCTCATCATCTATAATGATACAATCTATCATATGTTCCAGTTTATTTTTAATGATGCACTAAAGAATTGTTCCCCGTTCTGCAATATGAAACTGCAACGGTGTCCATAGGTCAGACTAAGCCGCTGGCTGATATTCTGAAGGCCAACCCCATTAGACAGCTCCTTAATACCTTTTCCTTTTTTATTACGGATGTCAAAAGAAAACTCGTTTACATTGGTACATACTTTTATAAGCAGGGGATGAGCCGCGTTATGCAGATCGCCATGTTTAAAGGCATTTTCCACCAAAGTTATCAGCACCAATGGAATAATCCTGATCGACTGATCATCGATCTGTTCTTCATACTGAATATGTAAATGCCGGTTATGGCGGCGCTGATTAATTTCAACCACATTTTTCATATGCTCTAACTCATCCATAATACTCACCTGTCCGTCTGCTGCATCACTTTTTCCCAGTGCATACCGCATAATGTTTGCCAGTATCAGTATCGAATCCGCCGTTTCCTTATCTAGTTTAATAACTTTTCCATAAATGAAACTTAACGAATTAAACAGGAAATGAGGATTGATCTGGTGCTTTAGCGCACTGAGTTCTGCTTCTGTTCTTTGTTTTTCCAACAGGATATGTTCTTTCCCTTTTCGTACCCACTCCACTAACAGCGCGATTGAAAAACTTGTAATAATGTTAAATACGTACACTATCAGTAATAGCCAGCTCATACTGCTCAGAGATAATGAAGTTTTGGTGGAAACAACATTATGCTCCCGCTGGATCAAAAAGTAGCCATAGTTCAATATGAATTTGATAAGGAAAAGCAATATTGTGATCATCAGCAGTTTGCGGTGCTTACGTTCCTTATGCATCGCAGGAATGATCACTTCAAATATCAGTATATAATGGGTAATAACGGATTCGGCTACAAAAAGCAGCACATTCCATGGACTTGTAAATTCTTTAGTGGTCCGCCCGGGATCCACTACGTATGACAGGAAGAAGAAAGAGCCATATATAAACAGGGAGAATAATGCCAGTAAAAGCAATCGCCTGTAATTTACTTTCAACATCTGGTGAAGGGTTTAATAAAGAAGGAATTGCGTAAGGGTATTTACGCAATTCCTTTATGGGTTTACTGATCGTACTTAATAAAGGTTGCAATTATCTTTGTTTCCTTAATATCCCTTGTTTGAGAGGATGAATTGGCTATTACCTTATCCTTCTTCGTTTTACTTGCAATGGCTGTGCCATTTTGCTGGGTAACGACCACATCTTCTGTGAGCGTCATAATTACGCCATCTGCTCCTTTGGCTTTTCCCATTTCTATCACCTTTTGCTGAGTGGCTTCTACTGAACCAAATCCTTTCGCAAGGGT
>NZ_DATCRD010000408.1:0-6107 GCF_036569185.1 Chitinophaga sp. | reverse complement strand
CTTTACACCGGTGGAAAAGGATCTTTCAATAGTTAATAATTTATCATCACCCAATACCATAATATCCGAAATGCCATTCACTTTAAACGCGTTTTCCGGAATGGCGGGATGCGCCACAGGTTCCAGTTTATAGGCATATTGCGCTACCGGTTGCCGCGTATGGTTATCAAATTTGAGGATGCGTGTATAGGCGCCTTGTCCTGGTTCCGCTCTTGGCCCGTCTTCATAACGGGGTTCTTCCAGGCTTACATACAGGTGTTTGTAGCCCGGTGTAAATCCCAGGCCCTCAAATACGCCGTTGCGCCGGGGTCCGTTATCAGTGGCCTGCATCCTGAATTGAAGCGGCAGCGCAAACGAATCAATGTACTGTCCCTTTATACTGATCTCATAGATACCGGGATTGGTAAGGATGGTATCTTTCTCAGTTATAATACGCTCCCCCTCACTGCTCCATACCAGCAGTTGTTTTTTGGCGTTGTACCGCATGGCTTCCGGATCAGGAGTAAGCCGTGGATTGGTTTTGGTATCGGGGTATGGCTGCCCGTTGGCCTGCAGTAAAGTGGTAACGGAGGTAAATTTTACACTGTCGAACGACTTATCGGAGAAATAAAGCCTGGCGGTATAAAAACGTGCAGGGTTCAGCGCCGACCGGTCGTCACAAATAAGGTAATACTGCCCGGTGGCGGCATCATAGTCTATACCTGATAAGCCGCCGGTAACAGTTCCATTGAAAGGAAAGTTATATGGAACAATATATTCACCGATAAACTTTAGCCGGCCAATGCTACCGGTATCAGTACCCGCCTTCCGGGTGGAGGAACAACTGAAGATGCCCGCCAGCAAAGGGAGGACCAGGAAAAGCAGGTTTTTTTTCATGGGGGCAAGTTAGGAAATCTCCTGCATTCTGATGGCAGCCTTGCATGAAGGATTTGTTACGTGCGCAGGAAGGCCGGCCCTAAAGAGCCAGCCTTTTCTCCATCTGACCAACTATGTAGCGTATTTAAGATTTTATAAACAAGGAAGCAATCGGTAATACCTGCGCCATGGTCAGTGGCTCGTCAAATGCTTCTGATGCGCTGTTGGCGCCAATATTGCCACCCAATGCGGCAATATCCACGCCTGCCTGTGTTGTTAACTCCTCTCCTGCATAAGACGGATTTACGGCGGTAGTGGCAATGCCACTCTGGTTCAGCGTGATCCAGGGTTTAAGAGCGGGGGAAGCACCCAGCGTACCCAATGCCCTGCGCATCATACGGATATGGGCCGCGTGCCGTGCTTCCACAGAATGTATGTTCAATGCTGCCGTGAGTACGGTGTTACTGCCTGATAAATTACCCGCCTGTCCTTTGTAGGCACGAACGCCGGTATCTTCAAAGGTTTGTGCAATGGCCAGGAAGAAGTTATAATCAGTAAACACAGTGGGGAAAGTGCCGCCGGCAGTGAAATCGAACGTAGGACTGGCAGGAGCGCCTCCCATATTACCCAGTACTGTTTTCAGGAAGTTCACATGGGCTGTTTCATGGTTCCTGATATTGGTTATGGCTGCTGTTGCCGCCGCAGTGGGGATCAGGCCGGCGGTGGCTACTCCTTTTACATAAAATGCCTCCTCCAGGTATTCCAGGGTGAGCGCATATTTTAGTACATCCGCCACGGATGTACTGCCGGATTGTGCATATGCTTTACTGAACATACTGCCTAATGCAAACGGAATAGCTGCCAAGGCAATTTTACCACTGATATTGGTAAACTGTTTCATGGCATTGCGCCGGGAGTCCAGCCGGTCGTACACATCGGGGTCGATCTTTTCGATTTCCCTGAAAATATTGAACAGATCCATAGAATCAGATTTTAAACAGATGAAATAATGAACAGCGTGGCTTATTTGGGTAATGTGTTGGTATTGATCTTTGTTTTGATATAGGCTTTGGCAATGTTGAAAACATCTGCCGGAGTTCTGCTTTTATCAAGCCCGTTTGCATCTACCACATCGGCGGCAGCAAAAGATCCCGGTTCTATCAGGTCCCGGATATAGGCCGCATGGCAGGCTTCTACAGAAACTATTTTACCGGCAAGCCCCAGGTACACCAATCCCGTTGCAGAGGAAGAAATATATTGCCCCGCACCATTATAAGCGGATACGCCCAGGTCTTCAAAGGCTTTGGCTGTTGCCAATACACTGGCACGTTTTGTAAAATCGATGGAGCTGAAATCTACTTCCAGGCCAGCGATGGCATTGGTTGATAAAGCGGCTTTGAAAAATTCCCGGTGTCCTATTTCATGGTTCCTGATATCTTTAAAAAAATCGAGCTCCATGTCGGTAATCCCCGTATAAGGCGTAAGTACTACCTGCGTATAGAAGGCGGCTTCCAGTTGTTCAAGGGCATAGGCATAGTTGAGCACAGCCACATCTCCCGATCCTAAACTTATACCGGCGCCGTTCATGTTGTTATCATCATCATCTTTATGACAGCCGGTAGCGATGGTGGCGGCAGTAACAAATGCAGCGCCCATGCCGAGTTGTTTCAGAAAGTTGCGGCGCTGTATATCGGGCATAACTTCCCTGGCCTCCTCCCGGGAGGGCTTCTTGATAATGTGCATAAGAAAAATTTTTACGTGAACGGATACGTGACCACAATGCCCTGTTGGTGAACAGTAGCGGGTTTCATAGGTGCCGGCAGGTACGCTCGCACTGGCACCTGGTCACCATATACGGGGTGTTTAAAAAAGCGGTTTTAAAAAACGTAAAAATTTTTGGTTTAGTAGAAGAAGAGATGAATAAATAAAAATTCCCTGTTCAACCAAAAGCTTATCAGCCGGTTAAACAGGGAATAATGAGTTGCAGCGTAATCCTATAAGGCCCTGCCCCTGATTATATTTACAAGGATAGCAATAATAGCCAGCACAAGCAAGGCATGTATTAACCCTCCTGCTGAATAAACAAAGAATCCAAGTATCCATCCTATAATGAGAATTACGGCAATTAAATAAAGAAGGCTGTTCATGTCTTAAGGATTTGGTTCGGTTATTATACTAGAAAATTTATGCCAATAAGATAAGCCCTTTGTATACAGTTATTTTTCATTGCAGACGCCGCTCTGTTGTGGAACCTTCTCCACCATCCGAGAAAAAAAAGGACGGGAAATAGCAGGCTCTCCTTCCGGAAACACTTTATGACAAAGGTTTTTGCAGTATGGACGCATTTTTGAAAATAAAATAGATATATCTCATACGACTATTTTTTTAACCATAAATTTTTGATCATGCTACAAGAGGAAAAGTTAGTCACACTTTTAAGCGATCTCGTAAAAATCAATAACGACCGGATAGAAGGATATAAGCAGGCACAAGACGCAAGTGATGATGCAGATGTGAAAGCATTGTTTCAACATATGATCAATGACAGCTTAAAATATGTAGCAGAGCTCAACCTGCTGCTGAGGGCGCAGGGCGCAAATGAGGAAACAGATACCACTATCAGTGGTAAGTTATACCGTACCTGGATGGCCATAAAAACCACTTTTACGGGTAAAGACAGGTATTCTCTCTTCTCTTCCTGTGAATATGGGGAAGACGCTGTGCAGCGGGCTTATTCGGATGCCCTGAGCATGGACGTGGCCATGCCCTATAGTATGAGGGAAATCATTGGTAATCAACAGGCAAATCTCAAAGAGGCACACGATACTATTAAGAGCTACCGCGATGTAGTGAGCCAGTAACACTTTGTGCAGGCGGTAGCGGCCTGTTCTTTTTGTTCAAATCAACACATTAAGCGGTTGTTCAGGATGACCATATTATTTTTGAATTCATGAAATTCCAATCATACTTATATTGATAAGTAATATGGCAACTACGGGATTTTCGGTACAGGGCTGCTTCCTCATCGTTTGAAGCAGCCCTTTTTTATTTAATGGATATGGTAAATCCGGTTGCTTTGGAGCCTTAAAAAGATCAGATAGATGGCTGTTTTGTTCAACGGGAATGTTCCTGTTCATTTTGTTCAGTTTGCCCTGATCCTTTTGCAATTGAGAGAACTATATTATTTTTGAAAGGATTGAGAGAAGTATCTCTTGTATTACTTTTAACCTCCCCATGAAAAACAACAATAACTATCAGGTGGCCTAACCAACCACCTTTTTTATTTCCCCTGAAAAAGACGCATCCCAGTCTTTCCAAACCGGCTCAAATCCTTGTTTTTTCAGCATTTCGGCCACATCTGCGGCGCTTCTGTCGTCGGATATTTCAAACTGTTCCAGCGACTGCGGGTCTACGGTATACCCGCCGGGATTGGTTTTAGAGGCTGCGCTCATGGCTGTAATTCCCAGGTGTATTATATTGTTCCTGAACTGTTCTTCTTCCCGGGTAGATAAGCTTAGCTCCACTTCCTGGTTAAATAAGCGGTAGGCGCAGATGAGCTGTACCAGCTCCCGGTCGCTCATCACCACTTTGGGGGTTAGTCCACCGGAAAATGGACGCAGCCGCGGAAAGGAGATACTGTACTTCGTTGCCCAGTATTTTTTTTCCAGGTAAGCCAGGTGCAGCGCGGTAAAGAAACTGTCGGTACGCCAGTCTTCCAGCCCTATCAGCACCCCCAGCCCCATTTTATGGATCCCTGCGCGCCCCAGCCGGTCCGGGGTTTCCAGCCGGTAGTCGAAGTTGGATTTGCGCCCTTTGGGATGGTGTTTCTTATAGTCGTCCCGGTGATAGGTTTCCTGGTATACCAATACTGCATGTAACCCCAGTTCTGCCAATTCGCGGTAATCCTGTTCGTCCATCGGCTGTACTTCCATAGATATATTGGCAAAGTGTGGCCGGAGCAGCTGCAGGGTCTTTTTAAAATAATCTGTGCTTACCAGCTGGTGGGCTTCCCCCGTTACCAGCAACACATGCTCAAACCCCATCTCTTTGATAGCGGCCGTTTCCAGTAAAATCTCGGCCGGGCTCAGGGTTTTGCGCCGGATCTTATTATCAAGACTAAACCCGCAATAAGTGCAGATATTCTGGCATTCGTTCGAGAGGTACATCGGGATGTACAGTTGCATCGTATTTCCAAACCGCTGCCGGGTGAGCGCGTTGCTGATTGCAGCCATCTGCCCCAGGTAAGGCGCCGCCGCCGGGGAAATCAGCGCCGCGAAATCGTCCAGTGAACGGCGTTGGTTATGCAGGGCCTGTTCTACATCCCTGGCTGTTTTAGCATAAATCCCGGCTTTTACCTCATTCCATTCATATTGATCAAATATGCTTTTAAACATAAGGAAGTTTTAATAAGATGAATAAATAATCAGGCTTCATCCAGGAATGCGATCAACGGACTCGATGCCACTGCATGGTGACTGCTCGCAGGCAGACCGGCTTCATACGCCATCCGCCCTGCCTCTACTCCTGCTTTAAAGGCTGCTGCCATTTGTACCGGGTTCCGGGCAATGGCGATGGCGGTATTTACCAGTACCGCTGCAGCGCCCATTTCCATGGCCTGGGCGGCATGGGAAGGACTGCCAATGCCTGCATCCACGATCACAGGTATGTTGCTTTGTGCAATAATGATCTCCAGGAAATCGAAGGTTTTCAATCCTTTGTTACTGCCTATTGGCGCCCCAAGAGGCATTACAGCCGCAGTACCTGCATCTTCCAGCCGCTTACAAAGCACAGGGTCTGCATGCACATACGGGAGTACCACAAATCCCAGTTTTACCAGTTCTTCCGCTGCCAGTAAGGTCTCTACCGGATCGGGCATCAGGTACCGGGGATCCGGATGAATCTCCAGCTTGATCCAGTTTGTTTCCAATGCTTCACGGGCCAGTTCTGCAGCGTATACGGCCTCTTTAGCCGTGCGCACACCGGATGTATTGGGAAGCAGGTGTATTCTTGAATGCGACAGGTGACGCAGCATATTATCTGATTGATTATCCAGGTCCACCCGTTTCAGCGCTACGGTAACCAGTTCGCTGCCGGAGGCCAGCAGGGCGCTTTCCATCGCTTCAGGGGAAGAAAATTTCCCGGTACCTGTAAATAAACGGGAGTGAAATTCCCGGCCGGCAATAACTAATGGCTCCATGTAGGTAATTGTTTTAACTGTTCGTAAATGCGCTTAACAACGGCCTGTTTATCCG
>NZ_DATCRD010000407.1:0-41314 GCF_036569185.1 Chitinophaga sp. | reverse complement strand
TTTTATGGTAAACGGTTTTATAACCGGTTACTTTACGGATTTTACCGGTAGAATTACAGTGGATGGATACAAAAAGTTCCCCTTTATTATCGTTGGCAATCTGGGCTTTTTTACGGGGATCGTCGAAGCGGTCTGTTTTTCGTGTATACACTACCTTTACATCGGGCATATTTTCTTCAAGGATCTTTCCCAGTTTCAGCGCTACTTCAAGGGTTACCTGTTTTTCAGTAGAATAGCTGCCTTTGGCGCCGGGATCTTCACCGCCGTGGCCGGCATCAATTATAATCGTTCGTATAGGCTTGTCCTGTTTATCGGAAACGGGATTTGTTTTGGCCTGAATAAATAAGGTACAGGTGAGTAGTGTTCCCAGTCCTAAAATCCAAAATCGGTTCCAGCGCATGATTCTCATTTTAATGGGTGCTGTTTTTCACAAAAAATAAAAAAATAAGTTTATCTGTTAAATTAATAATCCGCTTGTTCCACGCGAGTTTCCGCCAGCTTTTATTATATTATCTTACAAACAATACAAGTTACCATTTGTAATAAATTGTATAAAATCTTGTAGGTTTGCCGCCATAACACATGAACGCTAGCTACAAAAATAATTATAAAAAGTTTTTTCGGCATACATACCTGGTTTTTGCCGGTATGTTCATCGCCATTCCCTTTATTATAGATGCAGTTGCGGGTGGAAGGCCACAAGTTGGTACGTATTTTAACAAAAGTTTGGCAGATACCACAGCGCCTACCCGGAAAGATACGGGTAAAATACCCAAACCGGCTGCCGCTCCCCGTGATTCCGCCGATTCCACCCAATTTATCAAAGGAGTGGATACCACCGGGGGAACGACCGTAGACACCCTGTTTGTACCAAAGATATCAAAAGACACGCTGGATGCCCCTGTAAATTATAAGGCGAAAGACTCCATTATCCTGATGGTGCCTGATAAGCGCTTCTATTTATATGGCACGGCTAACACAAAATACAAAACGATCGATCTTTCTGCCGAAAAAATGAATTTCGACCAGGAAACCGGTATTCTTGAAGCCACCAACGCCAAAGATACCGCCGGCAAGCTGTTCGGGGGGCCGGTAATGAACGACGGCGGACAAAGCTTTGAATCGGACACCCTCAAGTACAACTTTACCTCCCAGAAAGCAAAGATCTATAATACCCGCTCCCAGTACGGAGAAGGCTATATTCACAGCCAGCAAACCAAGAAAGCGGCAGATAACACCATTTTCGGTTTTAAGAACGGGTATACCACCTGTAACCTGGATACGCCCCATTTTAGCTTCAGAGCCCGTAAAATAAAGGTGATTCCCGATAAACTGGTCATCTCCGGGCCGGCTAACCTGGAAATTGAAGGGATTCCTACTCCGCTGTATATTCCTTTTGCCATATTCCCCATTACCCAGGGGCAGCGTTCCGGTATCCTGCCTCCACAATATGTGGTAAACCAGCAAAAGGGGATAGGCCTGGAAAACGGTGGTTATTATATCGGCCTGGGTGATCATTTTGACCTTACCATGCGCGGGGATGTGTACTCCTATGGTAGCTGGAGCCTTACCGCCAGTCCTACTTACCGGAAACGCTATAAGTACAATGGCGGGCTTAACCTGAGCTTTGCCAATACCCGCTTCGGCGATCCGGCGGTTAAATCGGAGTTCGCCACTTCCAAAGATTTCCGCGTTACCTGGAACCATAGCATGGACAGTAAAGCCCGCCCCGGTGTGAACTTTGGTGCGGCAGTGAACTTCGGAACATCTTCCTATAACAAATACAACGTGTATGACTATAACACCCGTGTAAATAATAATATCGGGTCGTCTATCACCTTTTCCAAAACCTGGCAGGGCAAACCCTATAACCTTACCATGGGTTTGAACCACTCCCAGAACCTTAGTACCCGCGATGTGTCTATCTCCTTTCCGGACGCGACCTTCACGGTAAATACCATTTATCCTTTCCAGCCAAAGGAAATGGTAGGCGCTCCAAAATGGTATGAAAAAATAGGCGTTTCCTATAACACCATCCTGCGGAACCAGGCTAATTTCAAGGATTCCCTGTTTGGCAAGCAAGCCATGTTTGACGCTATGCAAACGGGTATGCAGCATAATATCCCGATCTCATTCTCCATCCCGGTGTTTAAAACCTTTACTTTATCCCCGGGCATTAACTATACAGAATACTGGTATACGAAGAAATTTGTGCGTAAATGGGACCCGAATAAGTGGAATCCGGGGCTTGATACCGTAGGTGCTATTGATACCACTTATGTTCCCGGCTTTTACAGTGCCCGCGACATCAGCGCCAGCATGTCATTGTCTACCGCTATTTACGGTATGTATACCTTCAAAAAAACTTCCAAGATCAAAGCTATCCGCCACGTGATGCGCCCTACGCTGAGCGCCAGTTATCGCCCGGACCTCTCCAGCAAGTATTATCACGAGCTGCAGTATAACAGTGCGGGCGACAAACAAATGGTATCCGATTTTGACGGAGCCATCATCGGGGTGCCTTCTCCCGGGGCGTTTGGGGGTTTGAATTTTGGGCTGGACAATAACCTGGAGATGAAGGTATTCTCGAAAAAAGATACCACCGGGAACCACGAAAAGAAAATAAAGCTGTTGGATGGTTTCGGGATCAATGGCAGTTACAACCTGGTAGCCGACTCCTTTAAATTATCGACGTTCAGCTTGTACGCCCGTACCAACCTGTTCGATAAACTGAATATCTCCGCCAGCGGAAACATAGATCCCTACCAGGTGGATGCCCGCGGTCGCCGCCTCGATAAATATGTATGGCAGCAGGGCAAGATCAGCCTGGGCCGTTTAACCAACGCCAGCATTTCCATGAGCACTTCGTTCCAGTCGAAGGATAAAAAGAGCCAGCAGAAGGAACAGAAGATCGATTCCCTGGAAAATGCGCAGAGTGCGGATGCTGCTTTTGCGGCACAGCAGCGGCAACTGCAAATGGTGCGCAACAACCCCGGCGAATACGTGGATTTTGACATTCCGTGGCGGGTGGATCTTTCCTATAGCTTATCTTATACCAACACTATTATTCCCGATTCCGGCGGTGTGGTAAGGCGTATCACCCAATATGTAAGTTTTAATGGCGACTTTAGTCTTACGCCTAAATGGAAGATAGGGTTAAACAGTGGTTTTGATTTCACCAATATGCAGATCGCCTATACGAATATGTATATCTCGCGGGACCTGCACTGCTGGCAGATGTCCATTAACCTTATTCCATTTGGTACGTTCCGGCAGTTTAGCATTACCATTAACCCGAAGGCGGGTATTTTGCGTGACCTGCGGATAAACCGATCGAGACAGTTCCAGGATCTTTAACGAAAACGGGGATGGCCATTGGCTATCCCCGTTTTCGTTGTTATTATTTCAGGTTGTTGCTTTCGTAATAATCCCACATCAGGCGGAATACTTTTTCTTTGAAAGCGGGAATATCGTCTCTTGTCATCCCGGTGGTTTGCAGCGGAGGCAGGAAATGATAATCGATACGATGCGGCCATGCAAAAAATTTCTTTCCTACAGGTAATATTTTTTTGGTGTGAAAGAGCAGTGATGGCATCAGTGGTGTTTGTGTGTCGATAGCCAGTGCAAAGGCGCCGTCGTAGAAGTTCTTTAAGGGCTGATCCGTGCGGTTACGCGTGCCTTCAGGGTATAGCAATATATGTATACCCAGGCTGAGCGCATTTTTCATTTCCACCACGCTTTGTTTGCGGCTGGCTTCACTGCTGCGGTCTACCAGGATACCACCTATGCGGTACAGTACACCAAACAGGGGTACTTTAGCGAGTGACGCTTTTGCAAGTGTTTTATTGACGCCGGGAATTTCTGCTGAAGTGACCGGAACATCGATCAGTGAATTGTGATTACAAACTACCACATAGGTTTGTCCGGGCGCAAAATATTCCAGTCCTTTTTTTCGTACAGGGCAGCCGATCAGCGGCATGTATACCTTCATCCATAATCTTCCGAAGAAGAGAAAACCTCTGGTTCTCCGTGGCTCCGGCGTATAAGAGATGATCCAAACGGGAATGAATATGACCAGCATCGTGAGCGCAAACATCACCAGCATCCATGCTGCGAATATTCTGCCGAAGATATTTTTAAACATAGGGTGTTTTTTTATAGTCTCCAGTCTACCGGTGCTATGCCTGCCTTTGTGAGTATTTCATTGGTCCGTGAAAAATGTCTGCATCCAAAAAAGCCTTTATCTGCGCTGAAAGGAGAGGGGTGTGCAGCCTGCAGTATATGATGTTTTGTTGCGTCTATCAGGTATTGTTTATCCTGTGCGAAGCGGCCCCAGAGGAGAAATACTACATCACTGCGCTGATCGGAAATTTTGCGGATCACAGCATCTGTAAAATCGCCCCAACCTATTTTGCTGTGAGAGGCGGGCTCTCCTGCTCTTACGGTAAGAAAGGCGTTCAGCAACATTACACCATTTTCCGCCCATTTGGTAAGATTACCGCTGTTGGGTATTTCCAGGCCGAGGTCTGTTTTCATTTCCTTGTAAATATTCACCAGTGAGGGAGGTGGTTTCACGCCATCAGGCACAGAAAAACTGAGCCCATGCGCCTGTCCTGCACCGTGGTAAGGATCCTGGCCGAGTATCACTACTTTTACTTTGTCTATTGGTGTTTTTTCAAAAGCATTAAAGATCAGGTTGCCGGGGGGATAGATCACTTTACCCAGTGCTTTTTCATGTTTAAGAAACATTACGATCTGATCGAAATAAGACTTATGAAATTCATCTTTCAGCGCTTCCTTCCAGCTAGATTCTATTTGTACGTCCATACTGATATTTAAAGAAAAATAAATTAAATTTGATTTATTGGGAGTTTTTTACATAAATTTGCACTCCCAAAATGCGAGATAAATATAACATTTTATTTCACATTTTGAAGATAAGTCTCGGTAGCTCAGCTGGATAGAGCAACTGCCTTCTAAGCAGTAGGCCATTGGTTCGAATCCAATCCGGGACACGAAAAGAAGAGGAAAATTGCGGAAGCGGTTTTCCTTTTTTTGTTTCCTGAAATTGATATGCTTGTCGGAATCAGCTTAGTTCCAAGCCAAAATCATCATAAGTCTGAAGAGAATTTGAAAGGGTTTATGATCACGGCTCATACGCTTGATGATCCATTGTTCCTGTGAAAGTTTCTATGGTATAATCAGTGAATCATTTCAATTGCAGCTTGATATTTTACTTCTGCTCAGACGATACATTTTTTCAATTTCCTCCGTTATTATCTGTTGCAGTAGAAGCAATTTGTACTTGTATTAAAACAAATGAGGGTATCTCATATCGAAATACCCTCATTTATTTTACAAGTTTAATTATTATTTATTAGCAGGTAAATCTTTAGGGAGGCCCCATTTACCTAACACTTCTTTAGCTGTTTCTACTTTTTTTACAAAAAAATCCTCCTTGCTATAGTCCTTCATTGACTTTTGAACCTTAGCATTTCCCCCTTTGAGAGCTTTTTCCTTTTTCTTCTTTATAAACTTAGAAAACATAAAAAATCTCCATTTTAACTTATGTGAAGTTAGCATTATTTTTTAATAACCAGAAATGCGTCATAATTTAAGCCTGGCTCAAATTTTTTCCATGAACCATTGAACAGCCCATATATAACAAACAATTTTTCAACTTCGCTGAGGTGAGCGTTAATTCCCATTTGATAAAGCCTGGTTCTGGCAGGAGAACTTCCCTGAGCAAAGATCGGTAAATTTCCATACTCCTCGCAGTAAGAGATTATTGTACACGCTACTGTTGCAAGAATTTTATCTCTATCCTGATTATTGGAGGCGGTTGAATCGTCAACTTTTTGTTCTTCCTCGTTCCAATCCCCAAATCCCAGATTAACAACCTGCCTTCCGTCAGGCCATACCGCATCAGGGATTGGCTGGTAGTTAACAATTTTTTTTATCGTTCCATTGGGGCCAACACTATCAAAAGAGAAACTGGCAAATGTTGGATCTGTGAAACAATCATATCTGTCAAGATTCATCTCTGGTTTTTTAGATAGATCGCAATATAAATCTAATTGTGATGCACCTGCTATTTACCAGTAGAAAAAAGCAGGCATCGAAATAAATTCATCCCTGCTGTGTGTTGTAAACAAGAAACGCTTAAAACAAAAGACCAGGATTTTCCTGGTCCTTGCTCCTAAAAAAAATTACCTCGCCGTATCCTTCAGCCATGGCCTTCTCCCCGCTTCCAGTATAGGCAGATTCGCTTCCGTTGGCACATAGATCACTGCCTGCGGATTTTTCTCGATGTTATCGATCCACAGCCAGTGCAGGTAGGCTTCATTGTTGCGCAGCGATTCGCCGATGATCTGGTTGGAACGGGCCACGCCATGCGCGCGGATGGTATCTGCAGCGGCCAGCATAGTAGCGCTTTCCATTTTGGCGCGGGCTTCCGCCACGGCTACTTCTTTAGACGCCTGTGCATGCGCCAGCAGCGCTTCCCCTTCCATGCGCTGGGAATACACTTTGTATTTAGGGCAGCCCCATAATCCAAGTATAACCAGGCCGGTAAACACTAAAAGAACAAAAGTGGAGAGTGAAATAATAGATCTTGTATTCATATGGGTATATGTTCTGCACCGCAGAACGGGGTTTGGTTTCAGGCCACAAATATAGGTATATAATTACATGCAGGCAGGCGCCTTCACGGTAACGCCTACCCCGGAAAGCGGGATTTTCCCCGTTTGTATACTTCTTCTCCTTCTTCACCGTTTATTAAAATTATATTTGTAGCGCTTTATTTTGCCAATTATGATCGCATCCATATTAACCAGGCTGGAATCCTCCCGGAAGGAATTACTGGATTTGGGCCTCAGGAATCCATTGTTGAATTACAAGTTGCCAGCCGGCAAAGGTTTACATATTGTAGAAGAACAATCTGCTGCCATTTATGACATACTGGTGCGGGAAGGTAAAACCATGTCGTTTCTCGGCCGCCCGGAAAAGAAGCAGGAAGAGGAAACAGTACAGTATAATGAGCCGGTATCCAAAGACGCGTTCACCGATACCCGTTTACAAACCAACGAAACCCAGGTAACCCTGCATTCCCGGCTGCTGAATACCTATTATGCTGCACGGATGAGCATGGAAGAGCAAGGGGTCAATATCCTTTATATTGCACTGGGCATGCTGCAATGGTATGAGGCTCCCGGCAGTGAGGAAGCGCGCTTTGCACCGCTGATCATGGTGCCGGTGCTGCTGGACCGTTCCAGTGCCAGGGAGCGTTTCCGGTTGAAATACTCCCTGGAAGAAGTAGGCGCCAACATTTCTCTCCAGGCGAAAATGAAGGCGGATTTTAATATTGATATCCCGGATCTGCCGGATACAGAAGACTTTGACGTGAACGCCTACCTGGCGGAAGTAGCCGCGGCAGTGGAGCACATTCCCGGATGGAAAGTAGCCCCGGATGCAGTAGAGCTGGGCTTTTTCTCCTTTGGTAAATTCCTGATCTATAACGACCTGGACGTCTCCAAATGGCGGCAGGAAGATGACATACTTACACATCCGGTTATTCAAAGCCTTTTTGGCGGCGGATTTTCGGATACTACGCCTCAGTTGGCAGACGATGTGTTCATTGACAACGACACCAATGCGCATGAACTGTTCCAGGTAGTGGACGCCGACAGCTCCCAGATCATGGCGATGCTCAGCGTGCAGGAAGGCCGTAACCTGGTGATACAGGGACCTCCCGGAACAGGCAAATCACAAACCATAACCAACATTATTGCCGATGCCATCGGGCGCGGAAAAAAAGTGTTGTTTGTAGCGGAGAAAATGGCGGCGCTGGAAGTGGTGAAACGCCGGCTGGATAATATACAACTGGGAGAAGCCTGTCTGGAGCTGCATAGTCATAAAGCCAATAAAAAAGAACTGCACCAGGAACTGCGAAAAGTGCTGGAGCTGGGGCGCCCGTCTATCCGCAAGTTACAGGAAGAAGTGCTGCTCCTGGATAATTACAGGAAAGAACTGAACGATTATTGTCTTGCTATAAACGGAGCTGTAGAAAAAAGCGGTTTAACCGCGCACCAGGTAATAGGCTACCTGTTACGGTTAAACGAAGAAACCGCCGGCATTACAATACCCGCTATACAAATACCGGACATTGCACAATGGGATGCCGCGGCTATGAACAAGGCCACCGCCATGGCATTGCGGATACAGGCATGTTTGCAGGAAACCGGCGTACCGGCCAACCTTGCCTTCCGTGGCAGCCGGCTTACGGTATTATTACCGCATGAGCAAACTGCGTTTGCGCAATTACTCAAAGAGGCGTTAACGGCGCAGGAGGCATTGATGCAAACTGCTTCCGCTATCGCCGGGAAGATGAGTATTCCATCTCCCAAAGATATTACTGCTATACATGCACTTATTGATGTTTGCTCGGTGCTGGCAAACCAACCAGATCTCCACGATATAGATGTTGCCAGTAAAGCATGGCTGCAGCAAAAACAGGACATCACCGAATGGCTGGCTGCAGGTATGGCGGCTACTGCGGTGCAGGACCAGTACCAGGAGACCTTTATTCCTGAAGCCTGGGAGCAAAACGTAATGGAGATCCGGGAAAACCTGCTGGCGCATGGTCATAAGTGGTACAAATTCCTCATAGGCGCTTACAAAAGAAGTAACCGGCAGCTGGCGGCTTTATGTAAACAGGAGCTGCCGCGCGACAAGGAAGATAAACTGCAGTATGTAGACGCGATCATGGAGTTCAGGCGCCAGGATGCATTACTGAAAGAACATGCTGCCCTGGGCCGCGAGCTGTTTGGCAGCAGATGGCAGAAATCGCATACCAATTGGCCCGCATTGCAGGAAGTTGCCGGTTATATAACGGAGCTGCATACACGCGTTTCAGCAGGTACCTGCCCCCCGCAGGTGATAGCATGGCTGCAGAACAACCGCAACGCAGCCGAAGCGGTTACGGACCAGCAACAGCTCACCCAACAGTTACAGGAACAGCAGCAACGCAACAGCGCTGTGCTTGACCGGCTGGAGATGCCGGCCACACAGTTCCCGGTGTTGCTGGATGCGCAGCAATGGCAACTGCAAACATGGACAGATAAACTGCCGGAGATACACCATCTTATTGCATGGAACAATATAACGGAAACGGCTATACAGGAACAGCTGGGATGCCTGATTTCACCGGTACAGGACTGGGAAGGAGGGGCCAGGTTACTGAGAACGGCCCTGGAGAAAACATGGTATGAATACCTGGTCGAAACAGCAGTGAAATCGCAACCGGCGCTTCGTAAGTTTGAACGGGCAAGCCATGAGGAAATAGTGGAGCAATTCCGGAAACTGGATGTATTGAATCTCCAGTATAACCGCGCCCGCGCTGCTTTACAGCATTGGGAACAAATGCCCCGCATGGAAGCAGGCGGACAGGTAAATATCCTGCGTACAGAGTTTAATAAAAAGGCACGGCATATGCCTATCCGCAAACTGATGCAGGAAGCCGGACTGGCCATACAGGCCATTAAGCCGGTGTTTATGATGAGCCCATTATCTATCGCCAACTTCATACCACCCGCTACACTGGAGTTTGATCTTGTTATTTTTGACGAAGCCAGCCAGGTGAAGCCTGTAGAGGCTTTGGGAGCTATTTTGAGGGGCCGGCAGCTGGTGGTTGTGGGAGATAATAAACAGTTGCCTCCTACCAGTTTCTTCGATTCGCTTACCCGTGAAACTGATGATGAAGAAAATGTAACGGCAGATATGCAGAGCATACTGGGACTATGTGATGCACAGGGCGCGCCGCAACGTATGCTGCGCTGGCATTACAGGAGCCGGCATGAATCGCTGATCACTTTATCGAATCATGAATTTTATGAAAATAAACTGGTCATCTTCCCCAGCCCCGGTGATAAAGAAAGAAAAGGGCTGGTATTTCATCACCTGAAAGATACAGCATATGACCGTGGTAAAACCCGCACCAATCCAAAGGAAGCGGAGATTGTTGCGGATGCGGTAATGGAGCATGCGCGTAAACATCCGGGGTTGAGTTTAGGAGTAGTAGCATTCAGTACTTCACAACGGCAGGCGATCAGCGATGCGCTGGAATCCCGGCGCCGTAAATCGCCGGAACTGGAATCATATTTCATGGCGCACCAGGATGAGCCTTTCTTTGTAAAGAACCTGGAAAACGTACAGGGAGATGAAAGGGATGTGATCTTTATCTCTATCGGTTACGGACGTACGGAGGAAGGTTATGTGGCTATGTCTTTCGGTCCGCTGAATAATGAAGGCGGCGAAAGAAGGCTCAACGTATTGATCACCCGAGCGAAAATGCGGTGTGAAGTATTCACCAATATCACCGCCGATGATATTGATATGAACAGAACAAAAAGTTATGGCATACAATCGTTGAAGAACTTCCTGTATTTCGCGCAGCACGGAAAACTTTATATGACAGCGGAAACAGGGCTTCCGGCTGAGAGCCCTTTTGAAGAAAACGTAGCGGCAAAGCTGGAGGCGCTCGGTTATACCGTTCGCAAACAGGTAGGATCAAAAGGATTTTATATTGACCTGGCTATTGTTGATGCGGAAAACCCGGGCCGTTATATATTGGGGATAGAATGTGATGGTGCGGCTTATCATTCTGCGCGTTCTGCCCGCGACCGTGACCGTTTGCGGCAGCAGGTGCTGGAAGCCATCGGCTGGAAGATCCACCGGGTGTGGAGCACCGACTGGTTCCGCAATCCGGAGCGGGAGCTGAACCGTTTGGTGGGAGCTATCGAAAAAGCAAAAGCGGCGGTGGCTATCGACGACCAGGTGGCTGCAGATGTAGAAAAGGAAGCAGCAGAAATAATAACCAGGGAAGCAGTGCCCGAAACAGAAGAAGAAGTGCCGGAGTATGAAATGGCCGTGCTGCCCGATGAAATCAGGGAACAGGAATTCCATCTTTCACCGATTGGCAAATTATGTAACTGGATAGAACAGGTAGTTACTGTGGAGAGCCCGGTTCATTTTGATGAGCTGGCACGTCGTATGGTAGAAGCGGCGGGCATTACCAGGGTAGGTCCCCGTATCCGGGAAATATTGCGTCATGCAGTGCGGCATTCCGATGCCGGCAAGCGGATAAAGATCAAAGGTCAGTTCCTCTGGCATACTTCGCTGCCAACACCGGTAGTGAGGAACCGCAGCCAGTTACCGGCTTCCGCCAGGAAGATCAGCTACATTGCGGTGGAAGAAATAGGCGTAGCACTGGAAAAAGTGGTGAAAGATGCTGTAGCTATTCAACGGGAAGACGCAGTGCCTTTCATTGCCAAAATGTTTGGCTACAGCCGCGTTACCGAAGAAATGAAAGAAGAGATCCTTAAAGCTATTGATATCAGTATTGCCAATAACCTGGTGCAGCAGGAAGGAGACCTGCTGAAGGCGTGATATCGTACAGGCAATGTACTGAAACCGGACATATGTAATATGTTGATATGTGTTTGGCGCTGGTATAGAGTATAGGCATGGGATGGCATGTTTTTGCTTTCCAGGTGTGGAGAAGAGAAAGTGTGAGATAGTCATCAACTTAAAAATTTCTCCCGATGTTTCGAAATCATCTCCTGATAGCATGGCGTAACCTGGTAAGGTTTAAATATTATTCCCTGATCAATATAGCCGGGCTTTCTATAGGTATGGCCGCTTGCTGGCTGCTCCTTCTTTATGTACAGCGGGAAACCAGTTATGATAATTTTTACCCGCAGGCAAATCGTATATACAGGGCCGTTAACCATGCCACATGGTCGGGCGGAAACCTCCACCTGGCCTCTACCTCTGCCCCCTTCGCCGCAGTATTAAAGAAAGATTATCCTGAAATAGAACAGATCACCAGGGTGGAAACAGACGGTGGCGCTGCATTGAAATACGGGCAAAAGAAACTGGAAGTAGGGGATATGTTTTTTGTAGACAGTACCTTTTTCGAAGTGTTCAATTTCCCGATGGCGGCAGGAGATGCTGCTATTGCGCTGGCACAGCCCAATTCGCTGGTGCTCACACGTAGTCTCGCCAAAAAACTTATTGGCAGCCCCGAAGAAGCGGTAGGGAAAACCATTCTTACGGAAGACAGTACCGCTTACACAGTTAGCGCTGTGATGGAAGATGTTCCGTCGAACTCGCATTTTTCTTTCAGCGGGCTGCGGGTAATGCCGCGTGATTACAATGCCAATGGCTGGCAGAATTTCGACGTATATACTTACCTGTTACTACAGGACGGGGCTGATGCCAAAGCGCTGGAAAGCAAACTGCCGGCGTTTTTTGAGCGATACCTGAAACCACGCATGGGAGAAGTGACCTATAAAATGGAATTGCAACCAGTAAAAGATATTCATCTCCATTCGCATCTTGATTATGAAATATCGGCCAACGGAAATATCCTGTACATCTATATTTTTCTTTGCATTGGTTTACTAACATTACTGATTGCCTGCATCAACTATATGAACCTTGCCACGGCCCGTGCCAGCGCACGTATACGGGAAGTAGGCGTACGGAAAAGTATGGGATCCGGCAGGGAGGAAATTGCGCGCCTGTTCCTGACAGAATCCATGCTGCTTACTTTTTTTGCAGCGCTTACCGCAATGGGACTGGTAGCCTTGTTACTGCCCTGGTTCAATGGTTTTACCGGATCGCAGGTGCAGCTGTGGCAGTTCGGCGTATTAAGAACGATTGCGGTGATGCTATTGCTGGCTTTACTTACGGGATTGCTGGCGGGTGTTTACCCGGCGGTATTTATGTCTGGTTTTAAAGTGATCAACTCACTGAAAGGCAAGCTGGGAAATAGCGGTCATGTAGGTTTCCGTAAAGGACTGGTTACTTTCCAGTTTGTGATAGCTATCATTCTAACAGGCAGTACCATGATAGCATACGACCAGCTGCAGTACATGATGCATAAGAATCTTGGCTTCAATAAAGACCAGGTATTGTCTTTCCATTTACCGGACCAGCAAATGCGGAATAAGATCCCGGTACTGAAAGAGCAGTTGTTGCGCAATCCGCAGGTACAGCAGGTGGCTGCGGCCAGCAACCCTATTGGCCGGAATAATATTGGCGGCCATGGCTTTTTCTTTGAGCAGAACGGTAGTATTTCGGATGCTTCAGTTATTGCACAAAACTATATGGTAGATGCGGATTACCTGAAAACACTGGGCATTACGCTGAAAAGCGGCCGAAATTTTTCGGATACCGGAGAGTCGGATATGCATCATGCAGTGCTGATCAATGAAACCCTGGCAAAAACACTGAACTGGACTGATCCTATCGGGAAACGGGTACAATTCAAAATAGACCAGGAGGGAAACCGTGCTGAGCGTGTAGTCATAGGCGTTATGAAGGACTTCCACATTTATTCCCTGCAGCACAAAATAGCGCCGCTGGTACTGGAAATGCCGCCCTTTACCAGCATGGAAGATAATATATACGTGAAAGTGAGCAAAACAGATATTCCCGCTACGGTTGCCTATATTGAAAAGGTATTTCATTCTTTTGATCCGGGGCACCAGTTCGATTACAGCTTCATAGACCAGAATTTTGCGAAACAGTATGCAGGCGAGCAAAAACAGGAAACCATATTTATGTTGTTCGCTGTACTGGCATTGTTCATTGCCTGCCTGGGGCTCTTTGGCCTGGCCGCTTTCACCGCTGTGCAACGGACAAAGGAAATAGGTGTGCGCAAAACGCTGGGCGCTACTACGGGGAACATTGTGAAGTTATTATCAAAAGATTTCCTGCAGTTGCTGTTGATTGCTGCGGTGGTAGCTTTCCCTGTTACCTGGTGGATCATGGACCGGTGGCTGAATAACTTTGCTTACCATGCGGGCATCAGCATCTGGGTGTTTGTGCTTACCGGAAGCGCGGTGGTAGTAATAGCGCTGGCCACTGTGAGTTTCCATGCGGTGAAGGCTGCGCTGGCCAATCCTGTGAAGAGTTTAAGGGCTGAATAAAAAAGGGCAGTGCAAAAAATATTGCGCTGCCCTGGTTGGTTCGGGTACCTGTTGAAGGCTTATTGTTTCAGCGATTTCCTAAGCTTTCACTTTACCCTTGTATCATTTAAGCAGTTTTAAAACATCGCATGCTGATACTGCCGTTTTGTATTTCTTCGTAAGTAAATTTTATTTCCTCGTTTTTATCGACCAGTCCCAGGGTATAGATCATGGGGAGATAGTGATCGTTGGTAGGAACCGATAGTTCCGCTTCCCTGCCCAGGTGATGATAGTTCACCAGGTCGGCAAATGCGCCCTGTTCCAGTTTATGTTTCACGGTTTGATCGAAGGAAATGGCCCAGTCGAACGGTTTGGCATTATCAGTAAACAGTACCTGCCGGAGATTATGCACAATATTGCCGCTCCCCATAATCAGCACGCCTTTATCCCGTAACGTTTTCAGTTCTGCCGCCAGTTTAAAGTGATATTCCGGTGGCTGGTGGTAGTCGATGCTTAGCTGGAATACAGGAATATCCGCCAGGGGATACATATGTTTGAGCACTGTCCATGAACCGTGGTCCAGGCCCCAGTGATCATCTTCTATCACATTGGTGGAAGTGATGAGTTGTTTGGTTGCCCGGGCCAGTTCCGGTGCGCCGGGGGCGGGGTACTGTACAGCGTATAGCGCCTCCGGGAACCCGCCAAAGTCGTGAATGGTTTCCGGTTGGGGCGCTACCAGTACATGAGTTCCTTTGGTAAGCCAGTGGGCGGATATTACGAGAATGGCGCTGGGTTTTTGAGGCAGGTCCTGTCCCATACTCCCGAGTGCCCGCGTAAAGGGATTGTCCATGATACCATTCATGGGATTGCCGTGCCCGATGAACATTACGGGCATGCGGGCGCTGTTTTTAAATTCGCCGGTAATGTTTTTGAGATCGTTGAGTTGCATGCTATTCCTCCAGGTGGCAGCGATGCCTTTGATGATAAAATTTATGCGAACTGGCGTAAGAAGTCGGCCAGGCTCATTTTTTCCAGTTTATGCAGCAGGGCCCCCTCAATTTCCTGGTAGAGGTGGTCCAGATGCTGGTTAATCTGTTTCCCTACAGGGCAATCGGGGTTAGGTTTGTTTTTACTGTTTCCCAGCAGTGATGCCTGTTGCACGGCGTGATACACCTCCGAGAGCCGGATCTTTTCGGCTGGTTTGGCGAGGGTGGCGCCGCCGTTTTTGCCTTCCTTGCTTTCTATAAGCCCGTGGTTACGGAGGTTGCTGATTTCCTTCCGTACCAGTACCGGGTTAATGTTAATGCTGCCGGCAATATAGTCGGACGATAGAAGTTCCCCCTCTGCGCTGGCCAGCAGCGTGAGAATATGCAGTGATATGGGAAATCTACCGTTGTTCATTCTGTAATTTACTTTATTACAGTACAAAAGTACAATAATAGGAGGGAACGGAAAAATTTATCTGTGGGTATAGAAATAAACGACGCTGGCAATGATGAGCACCAGTATAATAAGGGCGATCACGCAACCATTCCGGCTGGGTTGTTTAACGGCGCTGGCCACGCCACGGGCGCCAATCAGGGCTTCCACGGCCTCTTTGGCTTCCAGGAGGCCAATATTGGTGTCCGGGAGCTTATTCATTTCTGTCAGGTAGTATTTAATGGCGTGTAATTTCCCGGAATGCAGGCTCAGTTGTATAGCCTTTTCTTCTATAGTGCGTTTAGTAGCTGAATTTTTCCGTTTCTCCGGGGATGTTTCGTCGATAACTACCTTTTGACAGCTCTGGCAGATAACCAGTACGTTAAAAGGGTCCTTTTCCGGTATGGTACGGATTATATCCGTGCTCCCACACCAGGGACATACTTGTACAGTGCTCATTAATGGTGGAACTTTTTATAACTGCTGCATAAGTTAATAAAAGTTTTTCAGGTTTCAGCTATAACCATAAGGCAGTAGCAGGAAGATTATTCCCGGGTGACAGAATATGATAAGCCGTAAATACGCCATATTTAATAGATACGGCTTAAATACTGCTCGGATACGGCGTATATAGGGAGAATATACGGCGGAAACAGGGAGTATCTATACTGTAGCCCGGGAGTGTCTTCGTACTAAGCCTCCTCAGGGCTGTTTTTTCAGATGCCCGGCAAACGCTTTTTTGAACTTTTCCAGTTTGGGCTTGATCACAAAGGTGCAATACGGCTGGGACCCGTTCTGGTTATAGTAGTTCTGGTGATAGTCTTCCGCCTCGTAAAAGGTGGTAAGCGGCGCAATTTCCGTTACAATGGGCTTGTCGTATGCCCCGGATTCCTGCAATTTCTTCTTGTAAAACTCCGCTTTCTCTTTCTGGTCCTCACTATTATAGAAGATCACGCTGCGGTACTGGGTACCCACATCGTTGCCCTGCCTGTTCAGCTGGGTAGGGTCGTGGCTCAGCCAGAAGGCCTGTAGCAGCTCCTCGTAACTGATTTTAGCCGGATCGTAAGTAACCCGGATCACTTCCGCATGGCCGGTGGTACCGGTGCATACCTGTTCGTAGGTAGGATTGGGCACATTGCCCCCCGCGTAGCCGGATTGTACTTTAATTACTCCGTCGAGGTACTGGAACTGGGCTTCTGTACACCAGAAGCAGCCGCCTCCAAAGGTAGCAGTGGCTGTTTTTTCATTGTTGGTTACTTCCATATCTCCTGGCACTTTGTCTTTTTTTTGCTGGGCGCAGGCGGAAAACGCCAGGGCGATCAGGCAAATGAATATTGAATACTTTCTCATAAAAATAATATTTCAAAGATGCAGCTTTTTTTTATATGTCCGGAGCCGGTGCTGTTAAGGCGTTGCAGCTATTCCGGGCACCATTAAAACGCCTTTCCTTTTTATAATTTACGTAATATATGATGGAGGAGACGGACAAGTTAAGTAACTTTAACATTCTTTTGCAGTTTCCGGGTACTCAGGAGCGCCCCGGAAACCGTCCAAAAGCATACGTCAGCAGCAGCAGGAACCGATAGTAAGCCGGAATTGCCGGATAACGTTTGATAGCATAATGACAATAAAGATGAACAAGAATTAATTAATTTTCCCGGATCAGCTTTCTCCGCCACTATATTGGCAGCGCCTTTGCGCGCATATGAACGTAAACCTTTTACGCAGACACGAACAATACCCGGTTGTTGGTGCCTTTTTACTTTAAATAAATAACACTTGAAATATTTTCCTGAATCTGCGTTGATGCAGTTGGAATTCGACAAAGTACAGGCTTTGCTGCAAGAGCATTGCAAAACAGAGCTGGGCAAGGAAATGGCCGCAGCCCTCCGCCTGCACACGCATATAGATTACGTAAAAACAGCCCTGCAACAGGCACATGAATATAAACAGCTCACCCTGTTACAGGAAAACTTTCCGAACGATTTTATACTGAACCTCAAAAGGGAGCTGCGCCTGTTGTCGATCGACGGTGCGGTACTTACCGGGGAACAGGCCATGCTGCTGCGTAAACTGGCAGAAAGCATGCATAGCATTGTCCGTTTTTTTGATCACGACCACCGTACCCAGTACCCGGCGTTGTATGAAGTGATCAAAGAAACCCATTACGAAAAAAAGATCACTGCCACCATCGACGAGGTACTGGATGAAACCGGGCAGGTAAGGGATAACGCCTCCCAGGAACTGGCCCGCATCCGTATTTCGCTGTACCGCAAGCGCACGGAATTACGCCGTGTGTTCGACCGCATCCTGCAGAAGCTGCAGAAACTCAACTACCTGGCCGACCAGGAGGAGGCTTTCCTCAACGGGCGCAGGGTAGTGGCCATTTATGCGGAAAATAAGCGCATGGTAAAGGGGATCATTCACGGGGAATCGGATACCCGTAAAACGTCTTTCCTGGAACCGGAAGAAACCATCGAGCTTAATAATGATATACAATCGCTCGAAAGGGAGGAGGGCCGCGAGGTATACCGTATCCTTAAAGCCATGACGGCCGCATTAAGCGGGTTTTCCTTCCTGCTGAACGGCTATCATGAAATACTGGGCACCTTCGATTTTATCCGGGGAAAAGCCAAACTGGCGCTGGATATGGACGCCAATTACCCCATGCTGGTGCCGCATTCGCAGCTCAACCTGGTGCAGGCTTACCACCCGTTGCTGCTGCTTTATAACAGGAAGAACCAGAAGCCTACCATCCCGGTGAGCATTAACCTGGATAAAGACGCGCATATCCTGGTGATCAGCGGGCCTAACGCTGGTGGTAAAACGGTGACCCTGAAAACCATAGGGCTTATCCAGCTGATGCTGCAGTCGGGCCTGCTGGTACCGGTGCACCCATCGTCGCAGATCGGCATCTTTAAACAGCTGATGATCCATATTGGGGATACGCAGTCGCTCGAATTTGAGCTGAGCACCTACAGTTCCCATCTCAAGAACATGAAATACTTCATGGAAAACGCCAATGGCAGAACGCTGTTCTTTATAGACGAGCTGGGAAGCGGATCAGATCCCAACCTGGGCGGCGCGTTTGCAGAGGTGATCATGGAGGAACTGGCGAAGAAGCATGCGTATGGCGTGGTTACCACGCACTATCTGAACCTGAAGGTAATGGCCAACAAGGTGAAAGGGATCGTTAACGGGGCTATGGGCTTTGACGAGCAAACCCTGATGCCTATGTATAAACTGATGGTGGGTAAACCCGGCAGTTCCTATACGTTCTCCATTGCGGAGAGGATCGGTTTGCATCCCTCGCTCATTGCGCGGGCCAAGAAACTGGTGGATGAAGGGCATTTCCAGCTGGATAAACTGTTGAACAAAGCCGAACAGGATCTGCAGAAAATAGAACAGAAAGAGAAAGAGCTACAGAAATTACTGAAGGAAAATGAGCGTTTGAAAAAAGAGTATGAGATCCTGGCAGATAAGGAACGTAAGCAGCAGCAGTATACTTTGCTGAAATTACAGAACCAGATCAAGGAAGATGACCTGCAGTACCTGAAAGATATGGAGCGTAAGCTGAAGCAGATTGTGATTGAGTGGAAACGCGCCGACGATAAGGAAAAAGTAATGAAGCAGGCAGAGATCCTGTTGTTCCGCCGCAGGGAGAAGCAACACACCGAACATCTCAATAAAAAAGTACAGGAGAAATTTGAGGAGATCAAGGGCCAGATAGAAGTAGGAATGCAGGTGAAGATTGTGACCAACCGGCAGGTAGGCAAGGTGCTGGAGATACGCGACAAACGCGCCATTGTGAAAATCGGTAATATCCCTATTAATGTGAAGCTGAGCGATCTTGTACTGGTGCAGGAAAAACCTGTGGAGAAAGTGGAGGATGGGAAATGATATAGCAGATAAAAGGAAGTGATATAGAAATTATCTATACTCGGTATAGTTGGAGCAACAATATTTATTCAACTACCTTTACTGCTCAAATTTATTGATGGTTACCTATAAATTAGTAAACCAATGGAACTATTAGAACGTGTTGTAACACGAAATTCGGGTGTACAGGTTTATAACTGCGACTACGCAGAAGGGGCTAACTTTTTCATGAGTGAATGGAGTGGACTTGAATGTATGGGCGATATGAATGTTCCCCATCGTCATAACGGATACAGCATAGATATATTGATAAAAGGCAGCATAAGGCAGTCGATCGATTTTAAAAAATATGATATGACAGCGCCTGCGCTGATGCTGATGGAGCCAAACCAGGTACACCAGCATGAAATGAGTGAAGATGCAGAGTTGATTAATATATATTTCACCAACGATTTCCTGGTGCCCGAAATGCAGGGAGTGGTGAGTTGCTGGCGCTGTGTGTTCAGTTCCGGTATGGTGCCGTTGAACGGGGAGCAGCTGGAAGAAGTATTGTCGTATGCAGACCTGATCAGGAAAGAATACAACGGCGACAAGCTGCGTAAGGAAGCGATTATCCGTAATCTTTTAAATGCCTTTGTGATTGCATGCGGACGTATTTCTGAGCCATCCGGCAACTGGATGAATGCAGAAAGTTCACAATATAATATTGCACGGCAGTTTAAAATCCTGGTTGATCAGCATTTTCATGAGAAAGCGCAGGTATCTGACTATGCGGAAATGTTGTACGTTTCACCGGGACACTTAAATGACACGGTAAAAGCGTTGCTGGGAAGAAATGCAAAATTCATCATCGATGAAAAACGCATTATGGAGGCAAAACGGCTACTGTATTGGGGTGAGCACTCTATCAAGCAGATCGCGGCGCAGTTGAATTTTGAAGATGATGCTTATTTTAACCGCTTTTTTAAGAAGCATTCTGGATTCACTCCTGCATCATTTCAAAAGAGTATCCGTGAAAAGTACAATTAAACCCGTAATAATTTAAACGTTCGTTAACTTTAAATATCTATTTTTGCACTGTGTTTAAAATAATGATGTCGCCCGTGCATCATTCAAAATTTGAAAACCGATGAGAATTTTTTAGCGGCCAACCGCAAATCTTCAATTTCTTTTTTTACAGTAGTAACAAATTGCTGTGCTCAAACGTGTAATGTGCTGTAACATTACAGGTGTCTGAGTGTTGCGGGACTACCTACCTGTATTTCAAAACCCGATTGCTGTCACTGATATTGATTGCTGCGAAGCAAGGCTGCCATGTATTGGCCTTGATCGTACCGGGGAATTTTATTGTTAGTCGTTTAAAACAAAGTAGTAATGAAACCATTGAAATCACCATTGACCACATTGCCGGCAGGCTTACTTTATAGTTTTTTTGTTCTTTCGGTATTGTCTGCCTGCAGCACATCGCAGGCAAAGAATGAAGCACTGCCGCCAGCATCTTTACCTGTAATTAAAGCAGTTACATTGCCTGCTACAACGTTTCAGGATTTCCCTGCTTCGGTAGAAGGAACCCGTGATGTGGAAATAAGACCACAGGTAGACGGCTATCTAACCGATATTTCGGTAGATGAAGGTGCTTACGTTAGAAAAGGTCAGACACTTTTCACGATCGACAGAAGACCTTATGTAGAGCAACTTAACAATGCTACTGCAAATTTACAGGCTGCAACAGCGGCATTAGAGAATGCACAAATCAACGTTGACAAATTGAAACCGCTACTTAGTAATAATGTAGTATCGGATGTTCAATTAAAATCTGCCGAAGCAAGTTACAACTCTGCGAAAGCTAATGTAGCCCAGGCAAAGGCCCAGGTAGAAGCCGCCCGTATCAATCTTGGGTTCACAAATATTACCGCACCCAGCGATGGTTATGTAGGTAGTATTCCCTTTAAAACGGGAAGCCTTGTTAGCAGAGGAATGACAGGCGCATTGACTACTATTTCTGAAGTAAAGGATATGCGTGTTTATTTTTCTTTGAGTGAAACCGATTTTCTCAAATTCAAGGAAAAATATCCGGGCAATAGCATTGCTGAAAAAGTAAAAGCAATGCCAGCGGTAGAATTAGTCCTGGCAGATGGAAGTGTTTATCCTGAAAAAGGAAAAGTTGAAATAGTGGAAGGGCAGTTTGACAAGACTATTGGTGCAATTAGTTTACGTGCCAGCTTTCCTAATGCACAGGGAGTACTTAGAAGTGGTAGCACCGGTAAAGTCAGAGTACCTACTTTATATGCTTCTGCATTGGTAATTCCCCAGGAAGCCACATTTGAACTGCAGGACAAAGTGTTCGTTTATACAGTGGCCGATAGTAATAAAATCGTTACAAAACCACTCACCATTTCCGGCAAAACGCCTAATTATTATTTTGTTACTGATGGCGTAAAAGTGGGAGATAAGATCGTGTTATCTTCTCAATCTACCATGATGACCGGTGGTTTAAAAGATGGCGTTGTTATTCAGCCACAGATGGTATCTGTAGATAGTTTGTTGAAAGCAAAGCCGCTGCTTTAAAATTAAGCGTGAAAGCACGCCGGTGTTAAGAACGCTTACACAAAACATTATTCAATTGCGACGCAGGCAGTGTTGTTATACACATGCACTGTTTGTGTTCGTGCGGACATACCGCAACCCATAATTATTATTTATGTTAAAACGATTTATTGAAAGACCGGTGTTATCTACGGTTATTTCTATCATATTGGTTATACTGGGAGCGTTGTCTTTATTCTCCCTGCCTACGGCTTTATTTCCTGAGATTGCGCCGCCATCTGTACAGGTAATAGCCAATTACCCCGGCGCCAACGGGGAGGTGATAGCCCGTACAGTTGCTACCCCCATAGAAGAATCGGTAAATGGCGTGGAGAACATGACGTACATGACCTCCAATTCCAACAACGATGGTAGCTACACACTGACAGTTTATTTTAAACAGGGAACGGATCCTGATATTGCGGCGGTAAACGTACAAAACCGCGTATCCAAAGCTAATAGCCAGTTACCTCCGGAAGTATTGCAAGCCGGGCTTTCTACACAGAAAGTGCAGAGCAGCTTCCTGATGTTCGTGGCGATATATAGCGAGGATAGCGTGAAGTACAACGAACTGTTCTTAAGTAACTATGCAAGAATTAATATCATCCCCCAGTTACAACGTATACCAGGGGTGGCACAGGTACAGCCATTTGGTACAAAAGATTATTCGATGCGTATCTGGTTGAAACCAGACAGGCTTGTTGCCAATAATCTTTCTACAACAGAGGTGATGAATGCGATCAAAGATCAGAACGTAGAAGCTGCACCAGGGCGTTTGGGCCAAAGTAGTAAAGAATCTTTCGAGTATATTATTAAGTACAAGGGAAAGTTGAACAAGCCTGAAGAGTATGAAAACATGGTGATTAAGGCAAATAATGATGGTTCTGTTCTTCGCCTTAAAGATCTGGCCAGGGTTGAACTTGGGGGCTATGCTTATACCGCCTCGAATTTGCTCGATGGCAAACCGGCTACCGGTTTTGGTATTTTGCAGACACCGGGTTCCAATGCCAATGAAATTCTTACCGAACTGGAACACCAGATCGGGGAATATGAAAAGGCGTTACCCGATGGTATGAAGTTTAAGATCATGTACAACTCGAAGGAATTTTTGGATGCATCTATCGACCAGGTAAAAGAAACACTGATCATTGCGTTCATCCTTGTGGCCATCGTGGTTTTCGTTTTCCTGCAAGATCTGCGCTCTACATTGATCCCGGTAATTGCGGTTCCTGTTTCGATCATAGGTACCTTCTTCTTCTTACAGCTATTCGGCTTCAGCATTAACCTGCTTACATTGTTCGCATTAGTACTGGCTATTGGTATTGTGGTGGATGATGCCATTGTGGTAGTGGAGGCGGTACACTCAACGATGGAACGTGAACATTTACCGGCAAGAGACGCAACCGTTAAAACGATGAGTGAGATATCCGGCGCGATTGTTTCGATCACATTGGTAATGGCAGCAGTGTTTGTACCAGTGAGCTTTGTACAAGGCCCTGCAGGCGTATTCTATAAACAATTCGCCTTTACACTGGCCATTGCTATCTTTATTTCTGCGGTGAATGCGTTAACGTTAAGCCCGGCGTTGTGCGCTTTATTCTTAAAGAACCAGCATATAGGCGAAGGTGGAGAGAAGAAAGGTTTTGGCGCCCGCTTCTTCGATGCATTTAATACCGCTTTTAATGCAATGACGGCAAGATATATACGGAGCATCAAATTCCTGCTGAAGAACAGATGGGTGGCCATTACCGGATTATTGCTTGTGGTGGTTGCTACAGTTTTGCTGATCAAAACAACACCTACCGGGTTTATTCCGGATGAGGATCAGGGATTCGTAATTGGTATTACCCAAACACCTCCCGGTAGTTCACTTAGCAGAACAGAGAATGCAACGAGCCAGATCAGTAAAATTACGATGAAAGACGAGGGTGTGAGCGATGTATGGGCTGCAAATGGGATGAACTTCGTAACAAATGCGAACGCTTCTCCTAATGCTGCGGTATTTGTAAGGTTAAAAGATCGTAAGGAGAGAGGGGTTGTAAAAGACCCGACTGCTATTGCAGGCGGTTTGTTAGGCAAATCAATGCAGGTACATGATGCCCTGACTTTTTTTGTTGGTTTTCCAACAATACAGGGTTTCGGTAATGTGAGCGGGGTAGAAATGATGTTGCAGGACAGAACAAACGGATCGCTCGAGAAATTAGCAGGAACGGCATGGGGTTTTATTGGTGCATTAAGTCAGCGGCCGGAAGTGGCAAGTGCGTTCACTACTTTTAATACGGGGAATCCACAATACACCATTGATATAGATGATATAAAAGTGAAACAACTGGGTGTATCTGTTGGTGATTTGTTGAATACGCTGCAAACCTATTATGGTAGTAGTTTCGTTTCAGACTTTAACCGTTTCGGGAAATATAGCCGCGTAATGGCGCAGGCCGATATTTCATATCGCATGGATAAAAGTTCGTTGGATGCTATTTATGTAAAGAACAACCTGGGTACGATGGTACCGGTAAGCACGGTGGCCAAATTCACACGTGTATATGGCCCGGAAACAGTTACACGAAACAACCTGTATAGCGCTGTTACCATTAATGCTACACCCAAACCAGGTTATAGTACCGGTGATGTAATTAAAGCCATTGGAGAAGTATCGAAGAAGGCGTTGCCACAAGGATATGCCTATGAGTTTACAGGTATTACGAGGGAAGAGATAAGAGCGGGTAACCAAACTGCGTTCGTGTTTTTATTGAGTGTATTGTTCGTATTCTTCCTGTTGGCTGCACAATATGAAAGCTATATCCTGCCACTGGCAGTAATCCTTACCGTACCTACGGGTATATTAGGCGTATATAGTTTCATTGGCTTTAGCGGTATAGAAGGCAATATCTACGTACAAATAGGTATGATCATGCTGATAGGATTATTGGCAAAAAATGCGATCCTGATCGTGGAGTTTGCCATACAACGGCGCAGAGCGGGTTATAAGCTTATTGAGGCGGCTTTGGAAGCAGCACAGCTTCGTCTTCGTCCAATATTGATGACTTCCTTTGCCTTTATTGTTGGTATGTTGCCATTAATCTTTACACAAGGCGCATCTGCCAAAGGCAACCATTCCATCGGTTGGAGCACTGTAGGCGGCATGTTTACCGGGGTGATCCTGGGGGTATTCATCATACCTGTGCTGTTTGTAATTTTCCAGTTCCTGCAGGAGAAAATCAGCCGTAAGCCGATAGCGGAAGTGGAAGCAGAACATACGGCAAAGCTGGCGCACTAAAATATTAGCATTATCTATTATCAGAATCAGAAAAAAGACAAATGAAAACAAGTTATAGCTCATTTTACTTTTTGTTGTTCTCCTTAGTTGTAGGGTTAGCAGCATGCCGGGTAGGCCGCAATTACGAGCGGCCCCCGGTGGCGCTGCCACAGCAGTTCAATAATGACACTGCGCCTTCAGACACCAGCAGCATAGCAGAAATAGAATGGAAGAAATTTTTTACAGATGCTACCTTACAGCAGTTGATCAGCCAGGCACTTACCGGCAACTATGATCTGCAGCTGGCAGTGAAGAGAGTAGAATCGGCACAGGCTTACCTGAAACAGGCGAAGGTGGCCTGGCTGCCGGCTTTTACAGCAACGGCATCAGGCAGTAC
Source organism: Chitinophaga sp. (assembly GCF_036569185.1). GTDB lineage: Bacteria > Bacteroidota > Bacteroidia > Chitinophagales > Chitinophagaceae > Chitinophaga. Next base: position 15,801 of record NZ_DATCRD010000407.1, on the reverse strand, counting down.
CAATTTCCCATCCAAGAATAGTTTCAACGGGTTGAACCTTTCCGTTAATAATCTCGGTGATCATATCGAAGATTTCAATATCGGTGTAGGCATGTCGTGGGAGATAGATATCTGGGGTAAGATAAAACGTCAGAAAGAAGCTGCACTGGCTACTTACCTGCAGTCTTACGAAGGTCAGCATGCGGTGCAAACCGGCCTGGTGGCAGCTATTGCCAACAGCTACTTCAACCTGCTGATGCTGGACAACCAGCTCAGTGTAGCCCGCAGGAATCTTGCGCTCAGCGATACTATTGTGAAAATGATCCGCCTGCAGAAAGCAGCCGGAGATGTAACAGAGCTGGGCGTTCAACAGGCCATTTCCCAGCAGCAAACTGCTGAACTGCTGATCCCACAGCTGGAACAGGGTATTGCTATCCAGGAAAATGCCCTGCGCATTTTAACTGGTGAGTTACCAGCAACAATTGCACGCAGCGCTAAGCTGAGCGACCTCCAGGTAAGGGATTCATTGCCGGCAGGTATTCCTGCAGCTATGATCAGCCGTCGCCCGGATGTACGCGCCAGTGAAATGGGGCTGGTAGCAGCCAATGCACAGGTTGGCGTGGCGCAAGGTAGTATGTACCCTACGCTCACCATTACCGGCAGCGGGGGACTGAACGCCTTTAAAGCCAGCACCTGGTTTAATTTGCCCGCCTCGCTGTTTGGTACTGTGGCCGGAAGTGTGGCTCAGCCTATCTTCCAGCGCCGCCAGTTGAAAACGCAACTGGAAGTAGCCAAAATACAACGTGAGCAGGCGGTGATCCAGTTTAAACAATCGGCCCTGAATGCAATAGGAGAGGTGAGTGATGCATTGGTGAAACTGGATAAAGTGAAAGTACAGCAGGAAATCGCTATCCGCCAGGTGAATACCTCACAGCTGGCAGTACAACAGGCCCAGCTCCTGTTCCGCAGCGGTTTGGCTAACTACCTGGAAGTAATTACGGCGCAGTCCCGCTCCCTGCAAGCCGAACTTGCCCAGGCAGATATAGACCGCCAACGCCTTAGCGCTATGGTAGATCTGTATCGCTCCCTGGGTGGAGGCTGGAAATAGCTCATGCAAATGACGGATCAAAGCGGGTAGACCATCAGCAGAGCATTAGAATCATCAGATCGCTTAGGTCCGTCATTTTCATCATACCATCCCGGTTTACGGTCCGTAAACCGGGATTTTTTATGCCCGAAAGCCTTGATAGCAGGGCGTTTTAAAAATAATAGCTCAAATTTTTTTTATTTTCAATTTCTTTTATACTTTTGCGTCCCTGGAGAGTTGGCAGAGCGGTCGATTGCGGCAGTCTTGAAAACTGTTGACTGTAACAGGTCCCGGGGTTCGAATCCCTGACTCTCCGCAAAATGTGATACAAAAGTTCAGAGATGGATTTTTGTATCACATTTTCGTTTTTAAGACGTAGTCTATTATTTACTTTCAGCATCCACAATTACTTAAGGTATTCAGATTAGCATGATTTAAATTTATTTGCTAAATCTAAATAGTGTTGTCTGCCATATTCATTGTTTGATTCTTCAGATTTTTTGTTGAAATAATGGACTACCTCTTCTTTATTTTCTTCAGGTATCTCATTACCATGCAAATCCATAATGACCTCGAAAGAGCTTTCTGCTATTTTTTTAGGAGACATTTCCTTTACATTCATAAAATACTGCCATTTTTTGCTGTAATTTTTAAAATGTTCCAGTCTTGGAAGAAATATCGCCACATAAGGCCCTACATTTTTTTTGTAAGCGTTTTCAACCATCAACTCATACGTATCCTGGGATTCCGGCAAGTTGTATCTTTGAATCATATTTCCTATTGCAGAAATAAGAAGGATAACCATTTTGGCATTATCAGCATTGCTTTTATAAATGTCTAAAAGTATTTCAGAAAACTTTGCATCATTAAAAAGGTCGTTATAATAAATCGATACTTCTAGCCTTAAGGTCTTTTCAAATTCCTTTACACTTTGAAAAAGATCCTCAAGACTAAGTTTTCTCCATTGAGATATTTGGTTTTTTAACACTTCAATGCGATCAATATTCTTTTGTATCTTATGAGGGATGTTACTCATTTATATATCTTTTCTTTATTTACATTCAACTTTAAATTTACTGTTATTTTCAACAGGTTAGTGATACACCCAATAAATATAGATCCTTAAAAGTAGCCCGTTGCTTATTTCTGTGATCGCTATGCCGTCGGATACCGCTTTCAGTAGCGTAACCATTGCCGTCTTCTTACCCTACCTTCAACAAATGTTCGGGCACCTCAGGCATCCTGCCGTACAGCGTATTTTAAAAAGGAATGAAAATTTCGCTTATGAAACAACGGTATCTCCCGCGATGTTTGGCATCGCGGCCGAAATGCAGCAGCTATCTCTGCCTACAGAATTAGAAAGCCAGTACTATAAATTGAAAAGTGAGGAGTTGCCTTGTCATATTTTCTCCATGCTGATCGAACGGGAACCGTTGCCTGCAAGTCAGAGCCATGTGGAAGATATACGGGCAATCTATGCAATCAAAGAGCGGCTTCAGTCAGATTTAGGAACGCCACCTGACATTGTTCAACTGTCGAGGGAAGCAGGTATGAGCAACCGGAAGCTTCACCAGCTGTTCAACCAGATCTTCAGCAAGTCTGTATTTGAATGTTTTCAGTGGTTGAGAATGCAGGAAGCTGCCCGGTTACTCAGATCAAGACGACTTACTGTGTCAGAAGTAGGCTATCAGCTGGGCTTTACAAACCTGGGGCACTTCACGAGAATATTCGAGCAACATCATGGCATTCAACCAAAGAGATATTCTTTGATCGCATGAGCCTGGGCGAGACTATTATTTTAATTCCGTTTCACAACCGTTAAAAACGGGGTTCATCTGAACTTAAAGTCCGGCAGTAGACATAACCTTTCCTTTATTTTATAAACGAATCTGGCTAATGGATTGTTTGGGCACACAGATCGATAAAACTAAATTTTAACCAGCTATTTTTTCATTTTTAATAACGGGCAACATTTAAGCGTATTGATCATCAATTATGATCTTTGGATTACGCGCCATCGCTTCATTTTTTAAAAAGGTCCTTTGGGTCGGATTTCCATTTACATTATAATGATGTTTCATTCCATTAAACAATTGAATGGTTATCCTGCAATCTTGTCTGCTTCTTGTAAGATGAAATCTTTTAAATTGAATACTTTTTATATCAGCAAAAGCATACTCCGGTTGTTTAAGTATTTTAAAAAATTTCACGCTATCCCGATAAATAATAAAAGAAGGTAGCCATTGTTCGGCAAAATGGCGGGAGGTTCCCTGTTCAACAAATATTGATGATTCCTTTTCGCTCAATTCATTAACAATAGTTATATAAGCTTTAAAGAATTTGGACAAATAAATCCCCAGGGTGCTAAAGAGTATACAGATAAACAAAATGAGAAGAAGAGGCAAATTTAAATAGCTATTATGATTACAGTAGGTAAAATACAATAAAATGAACAGTCCAGCCCACATCAATATAACACATGTGAAGAATATGCCTAAGCTCCAACGTCTACGCAGAGCAATTTTTTTTAAGATCAGTTCTTTCATTTTTTAGCATAATTTAATTAAAAAGGGCTTCCCAAAAATCAACACTTAACTTAAGTATAAAACTATTATAAAAAATTAAACGCATTTTATTTTAGTTTACTTTACTTCTGTCAGAATTGATGTTAATCTTATTGCGTTTACAGATCCGGTGTTTCGCAGCGGCTTAGGAGTGGATTGAAATATCTTACCTGCTTCCGGGGATAGCATTAAAGATGATTGCAAAACTGATTCCCGGAAGTGAAAGAACAAATCATATTACTATGGCTTGTCCCCGGATAATTCTCCATACTTACAGCCACAGCCCCAGGGAAATGTCAGAAAACACAAAAAAAACAGCATTTATGTTGCTTTGCCGATAAACACACCATTTACTTTTGTCACCTGAAGTAGTACCCTTTAAAAAATACTTATTTAAAGCCAAAGCCTTTAGTATGCAGATAAAGATCCTTTGTACACGATGGGGCCACGAAAATATCCCCGTAGAAGCTTTTATTGAAAAGGTAATATCCGCAGGATATGACGGTATTGATTCCTGGCTGCCCGGAAATAAAAATGACAGGAAGTTGTTTACCAAACGTAGCAGGGAACTAGGGGTGCCGGTAGTTGTACAACAACATCAGGCAGAAGGCCGGGATATAAACAGCTTTTGCAGGAGCTTTGAATGCCACCTGGAGGCAGCAATGGAATGCAACCCGGTAATCATTAATTCGCATTCAGGGAGAGATTTTTTTACAATGGATGAACAACTTGCCGTTATTGACACTGCGGAGAATTTTTCAGCGAAGAATAATATCGTTATCGCGCATGAAACGCACAGGGGAAGGATTGGCTTCAGCCCGGCGAATGCAGGAGAACTGTTTAAACTAAGACCTTCTATGAAAGTAACCGCCGATTTCTCGCACTGGGTTTGCGTTACGGAAAGTTATCTTGAAGGGTTCAAAGAAACGGTTGACGAAGCAATCCGGCGCACCGTACATATACATGCCCGGGTGGGTTTTCCTGAAGGACCACAGATCCCTGACCCGCGACTGCCGGAGTGGGGGGAACCGCTAAACTATTTTACCAGCTTGTGGTCCGGGATTATCCGGGAAAAAGAAGCCCAGGGCACATCGCTGCTTACTATTACAACAGAGTTCGGGCCGCCGCCTTATATGTGGACTACCTCTCCGGGCAATATACCCGTTACTTCACAATGGGATTTGAATTTATTTATGATGCATCTGCTGAGAGATATAATTACACCACAACAATAACCCTCATATATTCAACTCCACATTATTTTACCCGGTAACGCATTTTTGCTAACTTTATCTCTTAACACGTTATGTTGTGCTGATGGGCGGAAGTCTTTCCCACCTTTAATAAGGCCGGTTGCAACCAATAGTAAAGAGAAAAGATACTTCAATGAGTAATAACTTTTTTAAATATCTGAATACAGGTCCAATCGAGGAGAAATGGGGAATCTATGTAACTACGGTGGGTTATTCAAAAGTGACACCGAACGAACGTTATCCCAAAGAAGAGCATCCCGAAAGCCATCAGCTTACATGGAACAGGGGAAGGATCCTGACGGACTATTACATGATATTTATTTCAAAAGGAAAAGGAACATTCTGTTCGGCATTAACCGAGCCGGTGGAAATTGAAGAAGGAACCTGTTTTTTTCTTTTCCCGGGAGTATGGCATCGTTATAGGCCGGATATCCGCTCGGGATGGGAGGAATATTGGGTAGGCTTTCACGGGTACTATGTTGACCAACTGATGGAACAGGGCTTTTTTGATCCCAATTTGCCATGTCTCAAAACAGGTCTGGATAGAGAAATGCTGGTATTGTTTAAAAAGATGATCGATGTTGTAAATGCTTCACTTGTGGGTTACTCACAACAGATTGCGGGTTTAACGCTTCAGATACTTGGCCTGGTCAATACCATATCGCTTAGTAAACAATACGATCATAGCCCCTTGGAAAAGGCAATAACAAAAGCCAGGTTCCTGCTGCAGGAATCACTGGAGCATCCTGTGGATATCCCGGAACTTGCCCGGCAATTGCCTATGGGATATTCTGCATTCAGGAAGAATTTTAAGGCAGTAACGGGGCTATCGCCTAATCAATACCATTTAAATCTACGCATAGAACGGGCAAAGGAACTGCTTGAGTCAACATTGCTTAACGTAGAGGAAATCGCCGATCAAACAGGGTTCGACAGCATTTATTATTTCTCCAGGATCTTTAAGAAGAAGGTCGGCCTTTCTCCTAATACTTATCGTAAAACATTTGCCGTTGAATGAAACTCCGTTGCCGGTAAGCAGGCTTCATCACCTTATTTGCCTTTTATCTTATCGCGGTATTCACCGGGCGATAATCCCGTTTTTGATTTAAAGAACGTTACAAAATAACTGGTAGACTCAAAGTTCAGGTGAAAAGCAATTTCCTTTACCGGCAATACCGTACTGGCCAGTAATTCTTTTGATTTCTGCAACTTTATTTCAAGTTGATATTGTGCAGGTGAAAACCCTGTATACTGTTTAAATACTCTTCTGAACCAGGAGTAACCGATGTTTAGCGTTTTAGCGATGGATTCGGGAGTAACATCATCACCGGTTTTTTCGCGCATCATCATTCTCGCTTTATCAATCTGGGCGATGATGGCTTTATCCCTGAAGGAGTTGTTTTTTTCGGAGTAGAAGATAAAGCCTAGCAGCAGGCTGGTAATGCCGGAAAGTACCTGCTGGTAGGCCGTTTTCTGATAATTGGCTGTTTCAATACCCTGGTTGAACAAAGCCACTATCTGTTCATTAAATCCCACATTGTACACCGGGTTTTTCCTGGAAAAGAAAAGATTACCGGTTAACTGTTTCATATAGCTGCCGTTAAAACCTACCCAGTATTCATTCCATCCTTTGCCTTTAAGCGGCCGGTAGGTATGCCATTCGCCGGGAAATAACAACAGGATGGTACCGGCAACCACTTTAGTCGGCTTGCAGCTTGCTGATTCAAATGAGCCTTCTCCTTCTGTAATATACAGCAGGATGTATTCCTGCAATACTCTTCCTGTATTGGGACTGAACCAATAAGCCGATGGATGGCTTTTGGGAGGGTAATCGCTGTTGGGTGATATCACCTGGAAACCAATAGTAGTAGTATATAATCCCCACAGTTCATCTGTTTCATTTACTGTCAGGTAATTGACGTTTTGATTCCTTTTATTTTTCATTGGGTGTGTCAAAAAGTTAAATGATTCCATCAGAATTTATCATTGCACCTTTTAGATTCAGGTTACTTTGCATTACCAACTTAATTGAAGAACAGGATAGATGATTACTGAAATATTAAAGTTTCGACTGACTTTAAATTGTTGTACGGCGAAAAATTTCTGATAGAAGATTTTCATATAAAAGTAGCGCTTTTTACGATGATATCAACGTTTCATTCGGGCTGCAAAGCAGCAACCGGAGGTTAAATTCACGTTTGAAAAATTAATCTTTATGAATGCATCAACTACTTGTCGGCCTGCCGCCGCACAGAAGTAACCGTCATTTCTAAATTGTAGATAATTCCACTACCAGCGATGTTTAAAACCAAAATCTCATGTTATGTTAAACAAGCAATTTGATTCTCTATTGCCTATCAAAGCATCATTTTTATTGCTATTCTTTTTGAGCGTCTTACAAATTTCCTTTGCTCAGCAAAAAATAACGGTAAGCGGTAATGTTGTGTCAGACAGCAGTCAGCCCCTTTCCAATGTATCTATAAGAATAAAAGGCGGGACTGCCGGTGGAACCACTGATGAAAACGGCTCCTTTAAGATTAGCGTTGCTAAGAGTGCAGTCCTCCTTTTTTCTTCTATAGGATATGAAGAAAAACAGGTAACAGCCACGAAAGACGGAGAAGTACTAACGGTAATGCTTACGCCGAGTAACGCCCGGTTAAATGACATTGTGGTGGTTGGATACGGAACGCGCAAAAAAGAAACCCTGACAGGCTCCATTGCATCTGTTAAGGGAAGCGACCTGGTTAAATCACCGGCGGGTAATTTCTCCAATTCGTTGGCAGGCCGGTTACCGGGTTTGGTGGCTATTACAAGGACCGGCGAACCAGGAAACGACGGATCTACCTTAAGGATACGTGGCGCCAATACACTTGGCGATAATTCCCCGCTTGTTGTTGTAGACGGTATTGCCGGCAGAAGCCTGGAGCGGCTGGATCCCGCCACTATTGAATCTGTTACGATCTTAAAAGATGCATCTGCTGCGATATACGGATCACAGGCGGCCAATGGCGTTATCCTTGTTACCACCAAACGCGGCGCATCCGGTAAGCCCACCATCCAGTTTTCCCTGAACCAGGGATGGAATACACCTACCGTTCTTCCCAAAATGGCGGATGCACCACTTTATGCACAGTTACAGAATGAAATCTCCGCTGCTTATCATCCCGGCGACCCATTACCTTATTCAGCAGAAGATATCCAAAAGTATAAAGATGGCTCTGACCCCTGGGGGCATCCCAATACAGATTGGTTTAAAGAAACCATAAAGAAGAATTCACCGCAACGTTACGGCAACTTAACATTGTCTGGCGGCGCTGAAGCCATAAAATATTTCATTTCGCTCGGATCGAATTTTACCGACGGGATTTTCAGGGACGGTGCCACCAATTACTCGCAGACTAATTTTCAGAGCAATATCGACGCAAAAGTTACTAATAGCATCCGCTTAAGTTTTGACGTGGTAGGGCGGCAGGAAAACAGGAACTATTCCGGAGGAGGCGCCAATGGAGGAAGCGCCGATCAGGCACAAAATGTTTTCTGGGCATTAAACAGGTCTTTTCCCACCTGGCCCGCAAGATGGCCCAATGGCTTGCCCGGACCGGATATTGAATATGGCGCTAACCCGGTAGTGTTGGTTACAGATGCCACGGGTTACACCAAATCAAGAAGCTATATTTTTCAGAGTAATGTAAGGCTCGTGATTACTATTCCATGGGTAAAAGGATTGTCGTTAACAGGTAATGCAGCAATGGACAGGACCATTGTCAGTACCAAACAATTCAGGAAGCCATGGTTCCTCTATACCTGGGATAAAACAAGTGTAGATGCCAACGGAACCCCGGTGCTGGTAGCATCCAAAAAAGGAAATACCGATCCGCGGCTGCAACAGTGGATGGATAACAATTCCAACGTAACCCTCAACGCACTGTTAAATTATGACAGGGTTTTTGATAAACATGATATCAAGGTTCTTTTCGCCGCAGAACGTATCGCCGGTGATAACATGAATTTCTGGGCTTTCAGAAGGAACTATACCAGTGATATCCTTGACGAACTGGATCTGGGAAGTAATGAATTAAAAGACAATGGAGGATCGTCTGGTGTGGCCCGCAGGCTGGACTATTTCGGAAGATTGAGCTATGCCTACGATGCAAAGTACCTCGCTGAATTTGTATGGAGATACGACGGCTCCTATATCTTCGATCCGGCAGGTAAACAATTTGGATTTTTTCCCGGTATCTCCCTGGGCTACAGGATTTCCAATGAGAGATTCTGGAAGGATAATATCTCTTTTATCAATGAAATGAAAATAAGAGGATCCTGGGGAAAAACAGGAAACGACCGGATAGGGCCCTATCAATACCTTACTACCTATGGCTATAATGGTGGTTATGTATTTAATGAAAATGTTCCGCAACAAGCGTTGAAAGCATTACGTATTCCAAACGCCGGGGTTACCTGGGAAATAGCCAATCAATCCAATATCGGAGCTGATGTAGAACTGCTCAATAATAAATTAGCGGTAAGCGCGGATTATTTCTATAATCTGCGTACTAACATCCTGGCCTACAGAAATGCTTCTGTGCCGGGTTCTGCTGGATTAAGCCTGCCGCAGGAGAATATCGGGGAAGTGGTTAACAAAGGCTTTGAATTGCAGGCATCATATCGCGGTAGTGCCGGCGACTTCAAATACCAGGTATCTGCCAACGGGGCCTGGGCAAAGAATCATATCAGGTTTTGGGATGAAACACCCGGTGTTCCCGACTACCAGAGATCTACGGGTAACCAGATGAATGCAAGATTGTATTACCAGGCAATAGGTGTGTTCGCAGACCAGGCGGCGATTGATAAATACCCTCATTGGACAGGCGCCCGTCCTGGTGATATTATATTTAAAGATGTAAATGACGATGGACATATTGATGGCCAGGACCAGGTGAGAAGCAGGAAAACCACCATACCAACATTTACCGGCGGGATCAGTATCGATTTACAGTATAAGAACTTTTATGCAAATGTATTATTCCAGGGAGCGGCCGGTGCGGAACGATCCTACCGGACTTTCTCCGGCGGGCCAGGTGTTGGAAACTTTATGTATAACCTCGTAAAAGACCGCTGGACACCGGAAAACCCAAGTGCTGTTAACCCGAGAGTATGGGAGCGTGGAGGCGCATACTGGATGACAGATGGAGAACCTAATAATACTTATTTCGTTAGAAACAGCGATTATTTAAGATTGAAAAACTTTGAAGTTGGTTATAACCTTTCATCCGGCATTGCACAGAAAATCGGTATACAATCACTTAGGATCTACGTCAGCGCCCTGAATTTTTTAACGTTTACAAAGATGAAGGATTTCGATCCTGAATCTCCAGACGATGCTCCGGGCTCCATTTGGGTAAACAGCGAAGTATATCCTTTGAACAAAACAACCAACATTGGATTAACAGCAACCTTCTAAAATCAAAGTGTATGAATTACAGAAACTCGAACTTAATATATATAGTTATCGGGGCAGTGTCCTTAGTGCTAACATCGTGTGGCAAAAGCTTCCTTGATACAAAACCTTCCACGCAATTTACAGAAGCGGATGTTTGGTCTGATCCCAACCTGGTACAACTGAATATGAACAGTATTTATAACCAGAACCCCTGGTCGTTCTTCCTGACATCACTGGCTGTAGATGAGGCCCGATGCTACGATGCGGGAAATGATTATAATATGAGCAACATGCTGATGTCGCCTGATAATGCAGGCTGGGGCGACTGGAACGGCAGGTACAGCGCTATCCGCGACTGCAATATATTCCTGGAGAATATAGACAAATTGCCGGATGATCCGGCGCTGATTGATGGCGTTACACTAAAAGACAGGTTGAAAGGGGAAGCCACTTTTTTCAGGGCATGGTATTATCAGTTGCTCATCAGTTATTTCGGCGGTGTACCCCTGATCACGAAATCCTATAAATTATCAGACGACTTCTCCGCCGCCCGAAACAGTTATGCGGAGTGCGTGCAGTTCATTTCGGGTGAATGTGATAAGGCCGCTGCATTGTTGCCCCTGGCGAATACCGGGGCCAACAAAGGAAGAGTAACGAAAGGAGCCGCTTTGGCGCTTAAGTCAAGAGTGTTGCTTTATGCAGCCAGCGATCTTCACAATACAACATTCCCCGGGTTTTCCAATCCTGAACTGCTGGGTTATATTGATGGCGACAGGAAGCAACGCTGGCAGGCCGCCAAAGCTGCTGCCAAGGCTGTAATGGACCTGGGGATATATGGTTTGTACCAGCCTGTTCCCGCATCAACGGAGGAGGCCGTTCAGAATTATGAAGACCTGTTTATCTCAAAAAATAGCGTAGAAGACATCTTCATTCGTTACTACAACGCTTCCGTAAACCAGGGAGCCGATTACTGGCAGGTTTTCCCCAATGGATATGGAGGTATAGAAACAAACGGCGCTCCCAGTGAATTGGTAGACGCTTATGAAATGGCAGATGGCACTAAATTCTCCAGAACTAGTCCTGCACAGAACCTGGAACCCTATAAAAACAGGGACCCACGTTTTTACGCTTCCATTTTGTATGAAGGGGCGAAGTTCAGGTCAAGGCCCTCGAACTTACTGGCAGCCGACCCTGTAGGCGTTTTACAGGTGGGTACCTGGGAAAAATGGGATGCAGCTGCTAATAAGATCGTTTATACTTACGGGTTAGATAGCAGGAATAGCGTGGTTTACGGAGGCGGTTATAATAATACCGGCACCTGTATGCTCAAATTTATAAATCGCAAAACTGATATGTATGTAAATCACCAGGATGATCTCACCTGGCGCTTTATCCGGTACAGTGAAATTATACTCAATTATGCTGAAGCCTGTATTGGACTGGGTGAGGAGGCGGAAGCACGCACTTACATTAACATGATCAGGAAAAGAGCAGCCATGCCTGATATAATGGACGCCGGCGCAGCCTTGTCAGCAAGATACCGGAATGAAAGACGTATTGAACTGGTGTACGAAAATCACCGCTTTTTTGATGTGCGCCGCTGGATGATAGGGCCGGAAGCCTATCATCCGATGCATGGGGTTAATGTGGTGTACAAGCTGAATCCCGATCATACCACCGCCACTATCCCCACCGTTACCCCGGTGGAGATCACGAGCGGAAAGTGGGATAATAAAGCCTACTTCCTGCCAATTGCCAGGAGCGAAATGAATAAGAACCCTAAGTTGGTGCAGAACCCGGGCTATAATTAATATAATGTGTAGCAGTGGTGCAATTTTATTGAAACTAACATTCATATCAGTTATTAACTCAAAACAATAATGAAATATACGTACCTGAACATTCTTTTTACCGGTTGGTTGCTGACAATTACGTTAAACATATCAGGGCAAGCTGAATGGCAAAAAGAATATAACGATCCCAAAACGGTTCAACAAATGTTTGTTAGCCCCCCAATGTTCTATGCTCCCCATACTTTCTGGTTCTGGGATGATACCATCAGGGATGAGCATTTTACAGCTACCATGGCAGAGGAAATGATGAAGCAGGGACTAAACCCCGGGTATGCACATCCCCGGGGCTCAATGGATCGGTTAAATCCCACATTTTCTTCATTGCCCTATAAGCAATACCTGGAACAGCCCTGGTTCAACAGCTTCGGGAATGCCATGCAGGCAGCAAAGAACAAGGGATTTACCCTGGGGTATTGCGATGAGTATGACTGGCCGAGCGGACAGGCAGCAGGACGGGTATTGGCACAGCATCCTGAGCTGGAGGCAAAATACCTGGATTGGAAGCGGTATAGTGTAAAAGGGAAATCGACCGTTTATTATGATTCAACAGATTTTGCCGTGGCAGGTAAAATAGCTGGCAATGCCATTGATGCCTCATCGTTGCGGATCATTGGAGAAGGAAATCATTTAAAATGGACGGCGCCACCAGGCGATTGGGTGGTGTATACTTACAGAAAAAGATTCCATCCCGGGATCGACGGAGGGAAAGTTAACTACCTCGACCCCAAATTAATGGAAGTTTTCATTCCGCTTGTTCATGCGCAGTATGCCAAACATTTTGCAAATGACATGGGGAAAACGATTCCGGGTGTTTTTGTTGATAATGAAGGCGACTATGGCTGGCGGATGGCATGGTCAGAATATCTTGCCCAACGGTATAAGGAAATGAAAAACCAGGATATCCGTTTATGGCTTCCTCTTTTAACGGAGAAGGACAACAACGGTTTATTTGCAAAGGCCCGTTGCGATTGGTTTGACGTTGTTTCAGACGTATATAACAAGTGCTACTTTGAACCTTTGGTGAACTGGCTCAAACAATACAATATGTATTACATTTCCAATCTGTGGGAAGAATCGTTATTGCTGCAAACTGCCGCTATGGGCGACTTTATGCGTGTTACAAGAACGGCAACCATGCCCGGAACAGATTGCCTTTTAATGAAGTCGCAGGATGTGCATGACTTTAAAGAAGTGCAAACAGTAGCCGAATTGGAAGATCGCCCTTTTATGAGTGAAATTATGGGCGTTGCAGGATGGGAGCAAACACCTGCTATGATGAAAATGACCATTAACTCTATTACATCATTTGGTATTAACCACGTAGTACCGCATGGCATTAATGTGAACCGGAAAATTGAACAGGATCCGTATCCGCCGGATTGGTTTACCGAAAATCCATATTGGCCTTATTTGCATAACTGGACGGATTTTTCCAGGCGGGCTGCTTTTGTAAACCGGCAAAGTAAGCTTGTTGCAGATGTGCTCCTGGTGAATCCGCTTGAAAGTATCTGGGCAAATGCTGAAGGCTTTTTTACACATGAAGAAAGTTTTAGCCTGCTGGAAGGCAAAGAAGTATGGGATACGCTTTCACTGGAGATCAACCAGGTGTATTCCGATGCGATGAGAGAATTGAATAAAAATAACATCGACTTTTTAATCGCTGATAAATATTACCTGGATAAAGGAAAAACAGGAATCAGTGATAACGGTGTAAGGATCACGATTAAGGACCACGACTTCTCGGCCATAGTTCTTCCCCCGGCTTGTGTTATTTCTCACGCCGTATCAGCTAAGGTACTTGAATTTGCAAAGAAAGGAGGGGTCGTTTTACTCCTGGGTACAACACCCGAAGGATCGCCGGAGAAGGGTATGAAAGATGCCTTGATCATTAGCCAGATGAACGCTTTAAAACAATTACCCAATGTTATTGACTTGTCGGGAAATAAGGATAGGCTGAATAAAATGGTTACTGTTTTGAATGAAAAGATCCGCCCGCAGATCCGGTTGGAACATTCAGGCCGGCTTTACACAGCTCACAGAACTATTTCCAATAGCCACTTTTACTGGCTTGCCAATAACTCGGATACCCTGAGAAATTTTTCGGCCTGGTTCCGGGAGGGCAATGGTACGGCCCAGATATGGAACTGCGAAACCGGGGAGCGAAAACCCATTGCATATGTGAAGGAGAAGGGATACAACAAAGTAAAAATGACTTTACAGCCTTACGAAGGTTATTGGCTTGTATTTGAGCCCGGAACAAGTGATATGGAGCCGTTGGTGCAACATGAATTTAATATAAAAGAAATAAAGCTCGATGGTAAATGGACCATCAGCTATCCGGGGAAAGACACTGTTTATAAAACCACAGCCACCTCATTCACCTTAGCCGGTAACAAGTTAAGTGAAGATCTTATGATGTTGGCATACGATGATTCAAAATGGAAATATACCAGTTTTACTGCATCACAGAAGCGGGGTGGGGAGGGGCAGAAAGATGAAATAAAAGATAACGATACCACCGGTTATCGCTACTGGAGGATCAATATACCGGTTGGTGCAAACGCGGTGGTATTTCCTGATAATATGACTGGTACAACGGTTTGGATAGATGGCGTAAAAAAAGAAGTGGCAGTTGCGTCAGTTGTCTTACCTGCTGATGCGCGGTTACTATCCTTTGCACGGTCTGTTAAAAGTGAACAGACGCTAACTGCCCCGTTAAAATTTGTTGTTGGGAATAAACAGAACCGTACACTGCAATCATGGTACACCTATGGCCTTCAGCAGTATTCAGGATATATTGATTATGAAATGCCGATTGTGCTGAAAGATATAAATACCAGGACCTCCATTGACCTGGGGGATGTAAAATATATGGCAGAAGTGTTTGTTAACAACAAATCCGTTGGCGGCCGGCTATGGCCTCCCTTTGTATTTGATATATCCAAATACCTGCAGGAGGGAGAAAACAAAATAAGAATACGGGTTGGGAACCTGATGGTGAATGAAATGTGGATGAAGGCAGATATGGGCAAACTCCGTACCTGGGGCTGGGTGGGGACGCCTGATTTTGATAAGTACAATGCTGGTTTGTTAGGCCCCGTTAAGTTAATACAGGCAAAATAATGATACTATGGGGCTTACAGGTATTTGTATGGTACGCCTGATGTTTTTTCAAAAAAAGTTGCAGATATATGAACACGTTACTCACGCAAAAGCAGATTCAATCTTACAGGGAAGATGGATTTTTAGTAATTGAGAACTTTCTTAACCAGGAAGAACTTTCCCATTGGCGGCAGGTTGTTACGGAAGCCGTTGAACAGCGGGAGGGCAGGAAAATGCCCGGCAGCGATAAGAAAATAGGCGAAGACGATGGGATCAATAAAGAAAGTGAATATTTTGGAAAGGTGTTTGACCAGATGATTAATATCTGGCAAACCAATGATGCCGCAAAGCAGATGATGCTGGATGAAAGATTGGGCAAAATGGCCGCAGAGCTGGCCGGGTGGGATGGTACCCGCATCTGGCACGACCAGGTGCTCATAAAGCGACCCTGGGCCAACCCTACCTCATGGCACCTGGATACGCCTTTCTGGTCGTTCACCGACAGGCGGGCCCTGTCTATATG
>NZ_DATCRD010000406.1:0-3250 GCF_036569185.1 Chitinophaga sp. | reverse complement strand
GTAGCCGCGTTGCTGTCCGGCCTGATGAGCCAGATCTCCGGCGCGCTGAACTCCATTGCCACCCTGGTGAGCTACGACCTGTACAAACGGATCCGTCCGCAGGCAACAGATAAACAGCTGGTGAAAACAGGCCGTATTGCCGCCGGTTTGGCGCTGGTATTGTCCATCGGGCTCTTACCCCTGCTGAACAGGTATGAAAGCCTTTTTAACGGCATTAATGACGTTATATCACATATTGCGCCGCCCATCACCTGCGTGTTCCTGTTAGGTGTGTTCTGGAAAAAGGCTTCCTCCCTTGCGGCACAATATACGTTATGGATAGGCTCTGCATTGGGAGCCGCTGTATATCTTACCGGCAAACTTTACCCGGTTAATATCCCGCCGCTAATGGTGGCGTTTTACCTGTTCCTGGTTTGCATGGTAATGCAGGTAGTATTGTCGTTTATATTTCCTGTACAGCATACCGCTGAAAGCAGGGGCCTTTACTGGGAAAGCCCGCTGGCGCCTTTACAGGTAAAAGGATGGCCCGGCCTGGCTAATTATAAAGTATTATCGGTACTGCTGCTAACGGTAATGGCTGTACTTTATTGGTGTTTCCGGTAAATGCAGTATTAAATTTCTATTTTTGCTGAATGAAAGAACAACTGATTACTTTGCTTAACGATCTGAAAAAGAATGCACGCCCGTTCAAAGAGGTGCTGGAGTTTATAGATACCTGGTATCAACATCAACCTACCGCTTTTAAAAATGGAGAAGCATATAATGAGGCGACTCAGAACCAGGGGAGTGCCAGGGTTTTTGCTTTTGCACAGCTGAACAACCTGGAGGAAAAAGATACGCTTCACTTATTTGCAGAACATTATCAATCGGTACTAAATAACCCGGAGGGAACAGATCATCAGAATATCAGGCAGTTTATGATTCATGGCTGGCCAGGGATTAGATTTGAAGGGCAGGCCTTACTGGAGAAGCAGGTATAAAACTATAAAAGACAAGAGGTGGTAGCAGAGCCGCAAGGATTATGTTATGCTGATTTCGGGCGTTTGGCCTGTGAAAACAGGTGGTATTGGAAGTAGAGCAGTATAACCACGCAAGGCAGTACTTTCAGATGGTATGCAATAACGAAGCGGTTAATAAATTTGGGTACAAGGTCTGTTGGGAATAAAGAAGTTACCAGTATAAGCAGTCCCAGGAGAAATAAAGGCGCCTTTTTATCCTGGATCAGCATCAGTCCGGCCACAGCTCCCGTGACCGCCACGATATAGGTGGGTGATTCTGAGCTCTGGTTAAATACTACTATCCATATGAGGAGATAACCGCAGGTGACCCATTGGTAATAGGCCGGCTTGTAGGTCCATCCTGAAATGAAAGCTGCTATGAGCCCCATTATGGCACATAGAAATACTATCATATCCGTTGCGGTGGTTACCTGCTGGGGCGTATTACTGATGGCGTGCATCATTCCTCTCAGCGACACATTTTCCACAATGGTACTGCTGGTGATGAGGGCGTACCAGTCTTTATACGATTGCAACAGCTCTGCAGGGGATAATACTAACAGCGGCAGCAGTGTACCTGCTATACCGAAGATGATGCAGTATTTGAGATAGATCCACTTTTTATCAAAGAAAAGGAATAATAGTCCTATGATAGCGCCATAACCTTTGATGAAGAAGCAGAGGCAGGTGAAGAGTGCGGCGGGAACCGGTTTTTTCCTGTCAAGGTTTACGACGGTGAGTATCATGAGGGCCGTCATAAGGGGGTTGGTCTGTGAAGACTGGATAGCATTCAGCAGTTCCAGGATGAGCAGCCAGTAAACAATATAGCGTTTGTTGGCGGCCAGCGGCAGCTGACGGATGGCATACAGGAACAACACTGTACTGCCCATGAGCCATACAAAAAGGCCTATGGCCCTGGGTAATATGGCAATGGGTGCAAAAAACACCGGGAAAGAGGGATGGTATAAATAATAGTCGAAATAAGTATCAGGATAAAGCAGGTACAATGGCTGATGATGCAGCATATGGTCCCATGAGCTGCGGAAGATGACAAAATTATTGTATTTGTTCGTGACCAGTGATTGTATGAACAGCACACAGGTACCGATGAAGTACAGCGCTATGACGAGCGGCTGTTGGTACCAGTACGTGCGGCTGCTGGCGTCGGTCATTGATATAACTGGGGTAGGTTCCTGGCGTTCCGGCACAAAAAATATTTATATTTATTATAGTATTTCATGGTTTCCTATAAGTAGACGTAGGAAAGGGCATTTCCCCCCATCGGGTGGTGGAAAAATATTATAACAAAAACAAAGCCCGGTAAAAATTACTTTTGATACAACCTCTCAGATTTTAATGTCCCAATTGCTCCCGCAGATCCATTTGCAGCGACCAAGTTTCTTCCACCGGCACTGCTTTTTTGCTTACGTTATTAATGTCTTTTCCTTCTTTAGTAAAAAGAAAAGGTACAAAACTGAATGCCTGGTTCCCGTTTATTGCGGCTACATCTTCACGCCAGCCTTTCCAGCGGAATGCGCTATAAAATCCTTCAATATCGCCGGAGCAGCAGAAGGAAATGAAATCGCTGTAGCTGATCTCCATGTTTTCCCATTCCAGTGTATCCGGCGCAAAATAAAATACGCTGCCAATGCCTTCCTGTGCGGCAATACCGCCGGCATTAATGGCGAAGAAACCACCCGTCACATCATCTGCAATTAATAAAAAACCAGGTTGCTCACCTGTATGGCTATACGATTTCCCTTCATTCCAGCCAGGCAGGGTACGATCTAATTTTTCGTGGCCCGAGCCAAGTACCCTGATCCATCCGTGATCTACCAGCAGGCCGCCGGTTTCATAAACAATGGCGCCCATAGGGGAGCGGGTGGTTACCTGGGTTTGATACAAAGCCTGCTCTGCACGGGTGTTATCTTTAGGAAGGATCTCTATATGATTGTTACCATCTTTGATCCATTCTTTTACCAGGTCCCATCCTGGTTCTTTTGTATTAATCAGTTCACTAAGAGATTTCATCTTTGCAAATTAAATAAAAAAACGCGGGTGAACAGCAGGTGTTCATCCGCGTTTTTTTATCGCCGGCAGGACGGTTATTTTATCCTGCGCTTCAATGATTCAATTTCTTTTTGTTGTTGAATAAGATAGAGTGTAAGCTCTTCTACTTTTTGTAACAGGAGCTTATTCATCTCGCCAACGTCCACGCCATTTTCTTTTACTTCTGCTGCTGTTGGGATTTC
>NZ_DATCRD010000405.1:0-18412 GCF_036569185.1 Chitinophaga sp. | reverse complement strand
TGTTTACCGAAAGCCAGCATTTTAACACCTGCCTGAACAGGAAGCTGAGTATAGACGGGAACGGCTATATTAAAAACTGCCCTTCCTTACCGGAGCATTATGGTCATGTAACGGAAACATCTGTACGGGAAGTGCTGGATAATAAAGCATTTCACCGGTACAGCAACATCCGTAAAGATGAAATAGCGGTTTGCAAAGATTGTGAATTCCGGCATGTATGCACGGATTGCAGGGCCTACCTGGAAGATCCGCAGGATCTGTATTCCCGGCCGCTGAAATGCGGCTACGATCCGTATACCAACAGCTGGGAAAACTGGGCGGAGAACCCGCTGAAGCAATCCGCCATTGCCTGGTACGGGCTGGAAGAGATAACAAAATAATATGAAGCTGAAAGCATTCCCTTTTTATATGCAGCCGGACGGGAAGGATTGTGGTCCTACCTGTATAAAAATTATCAGTAAATATTACGGCAGGTTAACGGAAATTGAAACCATCCGGTCGCTGGCAGAAACCACGCGGGAGGGAAGCTCTTTACTGGGCCTGTCGGCAGCTGCAGAGGGATTGGGTTTTAAATCGCTGGCCGTAAAGATCGACTTCCTCACCCTGGTGGAAGAAGCGCCGCTGCCCTGTATCTGCCACTGGGGGCAACAGCATTTCGTGGTGGTGTACAAAGTGAAGAAATCTGGTGGCAATACCATTGTTTATGTTTCCGATCCTGCTTACGGTTTGCTTAAATATACACAGCAGGAATTTATAGATGGATGGATAGGACGGGGAAAGACAGAGCGGGATGAAGAAGGTATCGCCCTGTTGCTGGATCCTACCCCGGGGTTTTATGAGGCAGATGCAGCAGCGCCGCGCAGCAGGAAAGATTTTTCTTTCCTGTTCGGTTATTTCTCCCGGTACAAAAAACTGATCGCTCAGCTGGTCATTGGCCTTTTAGCCGGTAGCGTGTTGTCGCTTATTTTTCCCTTTCTTACACAAAGCATTGTAGACATCGGTATCCAGAACCACGACCTGGGCTTTATTTACCTGGTATTGCTGGCACAGGTGATGTTGTTTGTTGGAAGAATGGGAATAGACATTGTGCGCAGCTGGATCTTACTGCATCTCTCCAGCCGGATCAATATTTCTATTGTGTCCGACTTCTTCATAAAACTCATGAAATTGCCGATCAGCTATTTTGATACCCGCATGACCGGCGATATTATGCAGCGCATCAATGATCACCAGCGCATAGAACAACTGCTCACCAATTCTTCCCTGAATACGCTTTTCTCCCTGGTAAACCTGGTTATTTTCAGTGTAGTGCTGTTGTTGTACGATTACCGTTTATTCCTGATCTACCTGCTGGGAGCGGTGCTGTCGGTGGGATGGATTTCTTTTTTCCTGAAGAAGAGAAAGGAGCTGGACTATAAACGTTTTTCACAGTTATCACAGGAACAAAGTAAAGTGATTGAATTGGTGAACGGGATGCAGGAAATCAAAATGCACAATGCTGAGAAACAGATGCGCTGGGGCTGGGAGTTTATGCAGGTGAAACTGTTTAAGATCCAGATCAGGGCTTTGTCGCTGGAACAATGGCAAACCGTGGGCGCGAATTTTATTAACCAGATGAAAGACATCTTCGTGAGCTTCCTGGCCGCCAAACTGGTGCTGGATGGTAACCTTACCCTGGGGATGATGCTGGCTGTACAGTACATCATCGGCCAGCTGAACGGGCCGCTGATACAACTGATGGATTTTGTGAAGCAGCTGCAGGACGCAAAAATATCGCTGGAGCGGCTGGGAGAGATCCATGATAAGGAAGACGAGGAACGCCCCGGGATACAAACCGCTGCGGAAATTCCTGAACAGGATATTGTGCTGAACAATGTATCGTTCCGTTACACAGGCGCCAGTGCCCCGGTGTTTGAGCATTTGAGCCTAAGCATTCCTCACCGCAAAACTACGGCTATAGTGGGCGCCAGCGGCAGCGGTAAAACCACGCTGCTGAAACTGTTGCTGAAATTTTATGAGCCGGGCGAAGGGGAAGTGAAAATAGGGAATATACAGCTGCAGAATATTTCGGCGCGGTACTGGAGGGATCTATGTGGCGTGGTAATGCAGGAAGGATATGTGTTCAATGATACCATCGCTAAAAACATCGCCGTAGGTGCAGATGATATTAACCGGCAACAGCTCAGGAAAGCCGTGGAGGTGGCCTGTATTAAGGATTTCGTGGAAAGCCTGCCGCTGAGTTATAATTCAAAGATCGGTAACGAGGGAATTGGTGTCAGCGGGGGGCAGAAGCAGCGGCTCTTTATTGCCAGGGCCGTGTATAAATCGCCGGAGTTTATATTTTTTGATGAAGCCACCAGCGCGCTGGACGCCAATACAGAAAAAGCGATCATGGGCAACCTGGAACAGTTCCTCAAAGGGAAAACGGCTGTTATCATCGCTCACCGGTTATCCACCGTAAAAAATGCAGATAAGATCATTGTACTGGATAAAGGAAAAGTAGTGGAAGAAGGAAGTCATGATGAACTGGTATCACTCCGGAAGGAATATTACAGGCTGGTAAAAAATCAACTGGAACTTGGAAACTAAGAAAGATATCATAGACACTATTCACCTGCATTCTGAAGGCGTGCAGGACATTCTCACGCAACCGCCGCACTGGATGGTACGTTGGGGGAATACCACTATATTTATTATACTCCTGCTTATTTTGCTCATGAGTTATCTCATCAAATACCCGGAGTTTGTTCCTTCCACGGTGATCATCTCTTCCCAAAACCCACCGGAAAAACTGGAAGCAAGAACCAATACCAGGGTAACGGAAATATTTGTGGAAGATCACCAGGCCGTGTCCAGGAACCAGGTGCTGATGGTGTTGCAATCCACAGCCGATTACCGGGATGTGATGGCGCTCAGGCGTATCATTGATTCGCTGGATAACAGCGGGCTGGCGCATTTCCCGCTTAGTGAGGCAGCCAGGTTCAAGCTGGGCGACATCCAGCTGGATTATAACGCTTTTGCCAAAGCCTTAACGGAAGAGCAGTTATATGCCAGGTTGCAGCCTTATTCGCCGGACTATGCCGCGGCCAACAGAAGCCTGGCGGAATCGCGCAGCAGGATACGTACCCTGGAACAACAGAAGAGCCTGGAACAAACAAAGTATGAGCTGTCTAAAAGGGAGTTCGACAGGTACCAGGAACTTTTTAAGGAGAAGGTGGTTTCTGCATCGGAGCTGAACCAGGAAAAAATGAAATTTTTACAGGCAGAACAAAGCCTGGAAAACATCAATATTACTATCTCCCAACTCCAGGAAGGGATTCTTGGTATTGAGAAAACCAGGAGCGGGGTGACCATTAATGCAGAGAAAGATAAGATCAATTTGACTTCCCAGACTGTACAGTTGTTTGAGCAGCTGAGAAAATCCCTCAATGCCTGGGAGCAAAACTACCTGCTGGTATCGGCTGTTGACGGCGTAGTGAGCTTCCAGCAGTTCCTGGGCAGGAACCAGTTTGTTAAAGCCGGCGATATCCTGATGTCGGTTATGCCTAACAACAGGGATATGCTCGTTGGCCGGTTGCAGATCCCCGCCACCAATTCCGGTAAGGTAAAGGAAGGGCAGAAGGTATTGCTGAAGCTGGACAACTATCCTTACCAGGAATTTGGTATGGTGGAAGGCCGCGTGAAGAACATCGCCAATTCACCGGATAAAGACGGTAATTACTATGTGAACGTGATTCTTCCCAATGGCCTGCAAACATCTTTTCATAAAACACTCCCCTTCGATAAAGAATTAAAAGGCAATGCCGAAGTTGTTACGCAGGACCTGCGTTTACTGGAAAGATTTTTTTACCAGATGAGAAAACTGCTGCGGTTTGAATAGTGGAAAATTAATCAGATTGTAAAGCCCGCCCGACGCGGGCTTTTTTGTTAATTCATCTTTTGGAAAAAATGGTACATTTATATTCTTCCACAAATCATTATCTCTAATAGCTATCATATGGCCTTCACCAGGAAAATAATAAGCCTTGTAGTATTCCATTTTATTGCGTTAACACCCTGTTTGGGACAGCAATCACTTTCACCTGCGATAGAAAGGCAGTTCAATAAAATTGAGAATGATATTCTGACCGCTGCAGAAGCGATGCCGGAAAACAGGTTTAACTTCAGCCCGGAAAGTCTTCATATAGCCAATAGCAATTTAAAAGGTGTACGCACATTTGCCGGCCAGATAATGCATCTGGCTACCGACAATATTCTCATCTGGAGTGCTGTTACCGGTGATTCAATTCGCCCTGATATCGAAGATGTAAATGGTCCCCGGAATATTACAACCAAAAAAGAGATCATCGCATACCTCAAAAGTTCTTTTGCCATTGGGCGCAAGGCGATGCTGACCCTGACAGCTCAAAACGCAATGGATATGATTGATTTCAGATGGAGAAAGCTGCCAAGGCTTGATCTTGCATTTTATGCGCTCACCCACGCAAATGAGCATTACGGCCAGATGGCGATCTATCTCAGGATGTGCGGCATAGTACCGCCTGCAACGCTTAACGATAAATAGCAATTACTTTACATACTCCTGGAAGACAAGACCTCATTTAGCCGGCGCAGCCTCAGAAATATCGCCAGGGCCGCCCCTCCCGGCAGGAGGAAGCTGACCGGGAAATAATTCGCCTTGTTCATGACGGCAAAATAGGATATTTGTATGATTGACTTTAGGTGAAGACAAACAAAAGTTTTATATCTTTACCCGATGTGATGTCAGAAATCACGGTTGATGTGTATTGTCGTGATGTTTTTAATACAAGATGAACCTTATTTTTTGTCTCAGCCTATCTTTATTGGATTTCTTGCCAATCGCGCCCATTGCTTCAGTGGACACCTCGGTGCATTATACTATCAGGCATTTTACGGATGAAGACGGCTTGCCGCAGAACAGTGTAAAAGGTATTGCGGCAGATAAGAATGGTTTTTTATGGCTGGCCACGGAAAACGGGTTAACAAGATTCGATGGCAGTTACTTTCTGAACTTTAACACTGATAACCTGCCCGGTTTGAAAAGCAGCAGGATGGCCAGGATGTATCCTGGTGATACCGCTATAGCCGTAGAAACGGATATTGGCGAGATCCTGACTGTTACTGAAAGCGCGGTAAAACATATTGGAACGGAACTGCCGGGATACAAATATCACCGGTATAGGGATAAGAAAAATGATTACTATCCTATCAGGGGATGGCCTGATGACCTTGTTGCACCTTTTTCCAAATTGCGCCCTGTGGTGATACCACAGGATGCGCACAGTTATTTTGCCGCCTGGCATGATACCATCTCTTTTATAAGGCAGGAGAAAGTAGAGTACCGCATTATCCAACCTCAGCTGGACCTGCAGCGGTTATTTATTTGCGGCGACCAGCTTTTTTATCTTAGCAGGGATGGGCATCTGCTCCGGTGGGAAAGAGAACGCCCGGTAAAGGCAGTGCTTACCGGAGATCTTTTGTCTGATCCTGCTTTTAGTAAATGTAAGATGGAGCTGTACTGGAACCTGGCGGCGCACCAGGTTTTTGTTTATACGGATAATAGCTGCTACCTGTTACGGCCGGAACAGGGGGGACGTATCCACAGCTCTGTAGTGCTGCGGGATTTCAATTTTCATCGCAGCTATATTACCTCGATCTACTATGATCAGCCTAACAGCCGCGTTTTCCTGGGAAGTTCCACAAAGGGCTTATATATCGGGACCCGGCAGCAATTTATGGTGCGTAAGTCTGATACCTCAGGTGCAGAAGTATTTTATGCACAGGCCCCTTTTCCCGGAAATGCGGTGGTAACAAGTGCCGGGCTTGTTTTTAACCAGAAAGGGACATATAACTGGCTGCCATTGTCGTTCAAAAAGGAAAACACGCTGGAAAAATATACACTGGCCCGTGATAAACAGGGAAGATACTGGGGAAGAGATGGAGTAACATTAGTTACGGTATCGCCCGATTTCAGCCGGATACTGCACAAAACTGATTTGCCCTTTCTCATCGGGCAGGTTTATGCCGGCGCCGGAGATACGCTGTGGGTAGGTGGAAGATTTCCAGGGCTTTATTATATAAAAACAGCCGGCCCGGACCT
Source organism: Chitinophaga sp. (assembly GCF_036569185.1). Lineage (GTDB taxonomy): Bacteria > Bacteroidota > Bacteroidia > Chitinophagales > Chitinophagaceae > Chitinophaga. The sequence goes on along the minus strand of NZ_DATCRD010000405.1, from coordinate 12,291 downwards.
GGCATTACAGTTCCTCCCCGCTGCAGTGAATGACGTAACCTTTATAAAAGACGGGAAACCGGGAATTTTATGGATAGGTACCGGCAAGGGGCTGTACCGGGTACATTTGCCATCGGGGCGCACTGATACGATCAAGGGGTTGGAACAGGGAAATGTAAGAAGTATTTATATTCCCAAACATGGTGAAGTTTGGATCACCACGTATAATAAGGGGGTTTTTCTTTACCACAATGAGCAACTGGCAGCGCTGCCGCAAGACAGGCAACGGTATATGGCCACCACGCATTGTATTACAGAAGATGACCAGGGCTACTTCTGGCTTACTACCAACAAGGGATTGTTCCGGATCAGCAGGCAGGATGCCATTGATTTCGCAGAGGGAAAGCAGCAGGATGTGTATTATTATTACTTTGGAAAAGACCAGGGCTTTAATACAAACGAATTTAACGGCGGTTGCGAGCCTTGCTCCATGGAATATGAGAACGGGGATATTTCCCTGCCGTCGCTGGATGGGTTAGTGCAGTTTACCCCTTCTGCTATCCGGATGGAGATGCCGGATAAAGGGATATATATAGACTGGGCAGAGCACAACCTGAAAGTAACAGCAGCCTCAAAAGAATTTAACCTGCCGAATAATTTCCAAAGCTTCCGGTTTCACATTAGCTCTCCTTATTTCGGAGATCCCAGGAACCTGCAGTTTTATTATTCCCTGGAAACAGAAGCAAATCCGGAAGAACAGATATGGTTGCCTGTAAACAGCGACAGAACGATCACCTTTTCAACTTTGCCATCAGGCGATTACCGTATTCATATCCGCAAGCTGAAAGGGTTTGGAGACGATCAATATACAGAGAAGGTGATCCTGATCCATGTACAGAAAGCCTTTTATGAAAAGGGATGGTTCCGGCTGGCGATGCTGATCGCTTTGATTTGCCTGGTGGTACTGTTTTATAAGATACGTATCCGGCATATCCGGGAAAAGAACAGGCAACTGGAATTGAAGGTAATGAGCCGCACCCGGGAGTTGGAGGAAACAATGGCTATACTCCAGGAATCAGACGAACAGCTGCGTAAACAGAGCTTTATGCATAAACGCCTGCTCGCAGCCATTACGCATGATATAAAAACGCCGCTGAAGTTTTTAATCAGGGTAAATAAAAATGAACCAGCTTCCAATGCGCTGCTGGAGAAGGAAATAAAAACCGTGACCTACGATAGTCTTTATCGCATGCATCACCTGGTAGATAACCTGATCCATTACATGCGCATATCCTTCCTTACCGGCGAATTTTCAGAGGAAACGGTAGACATCTACCAGTTAACGGAAGAAAAGATGGAGATCTTCAGACCCGTATCCGGCTCAAAGGGGATACAGATCGTCAATGATATTCCACCGGGAACAACAGTAGTAATAAACAGGCAGCTCCTGGCGGTGGTGCTGCATAACCTGTTAGACAATGCGGTGAAGTATACAACCAGGGGCGGAGTGAAATTAAGTGCTGAAAGAGATGAACGGCTGCTCACCATCCATTTGCTGGATACCGGCCCCGGCATTCCGGTGGAAGTAAGGGACTGGATCAACCAGGCGGAAAATGACGGTATGGGAAATTTCAGCAACGCCGGGATAGGGCTGATCCTGGTAAAGGAACTGCTCCCGCTGATAAAGGGCAGGTTGTTTGCAGGTCCGGGAATTGATGGTGGTACTAAGATTTCCCTGCAACTCCGGCTAAATGGCTAGTTACTTTGTACAATTGTGCTTTTTCTATTAAAGCTATCACATTCTTTACACCCACTTTTTCAAAGATGCGTGTTTTATAGGTGCTCACCGTTGTTAGCTGCAAATGGAGCGTTTCCGCAATTTTTATCAGGGGAAGCCCTTGGGTGATCAGGTTCATTACTTCGATCTCCCGGGGAGAAAGCACGGTGAAAGGATTATTACGATGTTCCTGTTGCCCGGTAAATTTGCCAAGCAGCAATTCCCGGACTGCCCTGCTGATATATTTTTCACCCCTGAGAACGGCATTGATGGCTGTCCTGAACTCTTCGTCGGGGGAGTTTTTTTCAATATAACCATCTGCACCGGCCTGCAGATAATTAAGGGCGTACAGTATTTCGTCGTATGCAGAAAAAACCAGTATCCTGGTACCCGGCTGCCGCAGTTTCACAGCATCTATCATTTGCCGGTTGTTTCCGCCGGGCATGTTAATGTCCAGTATCAGCAGGTCGAAGGTTTGGGCTTCAATAAGAAATATGGCTTCATCAAATGTTTTCGCTTCGGTGGTAAGCATGGCGCCGGATAGGGAGCTTAAAATCTGCTTCATACCAAGTCTTACAATCGAATGATCATCTGCTATTAATACATTTATCATTTCGGTTTCGGTTAGGGAATCGCGGATACATAGTTATTTTGCCAGCTCTAAAATAGTGTTTTTTTTTAATGCCCATAATTTTTTTGCTTGATAAAAATATTGGGATGGTGGTTTTCTCAAACCGGCAGGCGGCTGTCTTTCAGAAAAACCAGGCCAGGCTGGAAGTTGATAAGAAGTCTGAACGCACGGCTAATATTTTCATATGATGACACCTGTAGTGTAAATACTACAGTACTATTGAATTATAACGACAAGTGCGCAGGAATGGTTTATCTATTTTCGCTAAACAGTTTGTTCCGTTGAGTCATGTGAACATCCTGGAAATTTAGGACCGAAATAATACCCGTATCCTTTTTGTCATTATAACGTTTTCCTATGGGAATTTTTACTCAATCGCCGCAACATGCGTGCCTTACAATAGTGTGTTGGTGCAAATCCTGTCGACTATGAACCCTGTAATGCTTCCGGTTTTTAACCGATGCCGGCTGAATACCGCCGTGCACGGCTTTTAACAGGCAACCATATCTGTATATAAGCATACAAAGATCCTTACAGGAATCTTTCCCTGCCGGCTATGTATAACATGGTGGAAGGGGCCCTCATTACCCTAAGTTTATTGCATTATGTCCCTCTTTAATGTTACGAAACCCGATTTGAAATTTTTCGGCAAAGGCTGCAAACGTTTGGTGCTGGCTCTTTTTGGGATGATTTCAGCTGTTACTGCAACGGCAAATAACTTCCCTGTTACCAATACCAACGACGCAGGGCCCGGTTCGCTCCGGCAGGCCATCCTGGATGCCAATGCGGCAGGTGCGGGAACGCACCAGATCGTGTTCAATGTGCACGGGCAGATTACGCTGGCCTCTTCTATGCCAACTATTACGGCAAAGAACCTGACCATCGACGGGCAGAACAGGATCACGCTGTATTCCACCGGTACCAATTCCATTATTAATCCTTTTGTGATTAATGCGGACAGCGTAACCATCCGGAATTTTACCGTGCAGAACAACGGGGACATTAATGTGGACATATTTCCGAACAGAACAGGTATAACGATTGAGAATATACGCTCTTTCAGTACCGTAGGAAATTTCCTGAATGCATTTATGAGGGTGCAGGGAGCCTCCACCGGTTTAACGGTAAGGAATATTTCTTCCACGGATGTGGAGCCTGCCGGAGGCGTGTACAACGGAAGGGCTTTTTATTTTACAGGCGGCACGCAAACCAACCTGGTGATGGATAATATCCAGCTCAGCACTGCTGGTAATACCCGGGGCGGGGAAGGGATTGTATTCCGCGATGCAGGAGTGAATGGGCTTACGCTGACCAACAGCAACATCAGTGGCTTTCAGAACGCCATTATGTTTGATAACACCGCCGGCGCCGTGGAAACAGCGAATAATGTGCTGTTCAGGAATGTGGTTATAGATAGCTTATGGAGTGGTGTATCGATAGGCATTTACTGCGATTACCCCGCCACCAATTTTCAGATCAGGAGGACTACCATAGATATGGATGTGATAGGCACTGATGATGATGGTGACAACCCCATCCGCTTCGATAATACGACAAACAATATTACCCTGGATACGGTTAATATAAATGAAAACGATGTTCTTAACATATGGTTCAATGGCGCCGCCAGCAACATTACCATGAATAACGTCGTGATGGGGAATACTATGCCCGGACTTTACGCAGCGACCAATTATATCAGGTTTGAAAGCACAGTAAACGGTTTTAATTTCAGCAACTCTGTATTGAATGGTGATAAACCGGCCAATACAGATGATGTGGATGCAGGTGTTGTATTTGTAGGAGCCGCTACTGACGTGGCTATCAATAATGTTACTTTCAATGAGTTTGATGCGGATGGTATTACCGTATCTGCCGCAGCCACCAATTTCCAGGTAACCAATTCGAAGTTTACCAATAATGTCGATGGTATTGAATTTGGTGGCAATGCCGCCAGGAATAACGTTGATATTGTTAATTCATCTTTTTATAAGCAGACCCGTTCCGGTATAGTTGTAAACGGCGCCAATGCATTAACAGATGTGGACCTGGCAGGAGATACCGTGGTGAACAACGCCAGCCATGGTATTTGGTTTTACGGCGGTGCAGGCGTAACGGATGCACAGGTAACAGGTTGCGTGATCCATGATAACGGTGGTGCAGGTATTAATAATGACGCCCCCAATAAGGTGATCATCTCCAATAACGCTATTTATAACAATACCGGTTTGGGTATCTCAAACCCCGCCGGTAACTGTACTTATACGGCTGCCGGCGGCAAAACGCCGGTACTGGTGTCGTCCACCGCACAGGGAGGGGGGCAGTACCAGTTACAGCTTACGATACCGAATATAACGGCCGGTGCGCAATACACCGTAGATATTTATGCAAACGATCCCGCTACGAGTAAAACGAGCGGGCAATATTTTGTTACTTCCATAACAGGATTATCTGCCGGTACATCTACACAAACAATCACTTACAATGCGGGGCCGGGCGCTACCGGCCTCGGTTTCTGGACAGCCACGCTTCGTATACCCGCTAACAATTGCGGTACTTCAGAATTTGGCAACAGTATACCTATGACCTTCCAGGGGCCTGCCTGTGTAAACAACGGCATCCTGGCATGGTACCGGGCAGACCAGGCAGTGAATGGTGTGAACTGGGGCGATATTTCCGGGAATGCCAATCATATGCTGGTGACAGGCGATCCGGACAACACCACCGCCATGGTGAACTTCAACCCCGCCATTTATTACGATGGTAACGATGCGCACAGGGTACCCGCTTCGGCTGGAGTAACGGGTGCGTATTCCATTATGGGTATGGGACAACTGGAAGGCTCCCAAACCGGCCGCGTATTCGCCAGCACCACCGGCAATAAATTAATGGGCTGGCATGGAGGCATGGAAAACCGGCTATACGTGGAAGGCTGGCTTAATACCGGTAACGCAGTTACCGCAAAGGGTAAGCTCTACTCTTTTGAAAGGGCTGTCACCGGTGCGTACGACTTTAAAGGCAACGGCGCCCTGCTGAAAAACGGGCTCACTTCTGATGCTGGTGTATGGACATTGGATGTAGGTGGCGCCACTTACGGGGAGTATTCAAAAGTGCTGATCCCGGAAGTATTCATTTATAACCGCGACCTTACCCCCGTGGAAATACAGCGCATTGAATCCTATATGGCGCTGAAATATGGCATCACGCTCAATGCGGGCGCAACGGATTATGTTACCAGCGACGGCGCCGTACAAATATGGACAGCCGCTTCCAACACAGGTTATGGCGCCCGCATCACCGGCATTGGCCGCGACGATTGCAGCATGTTGAACCAGAAACAATCGCTGAGCCAGGATACCGGTATCGTGACTATTGCATTGGGAAATGCCATAGCTGCCTCTAACGCTGCCAATACCAATAATTTTGCACAGGACAAATCATTCCTTGCCTTCAGCGATAACAACGGCAACACCAGTTACTTTATAGCAGTAACCAGTACTAATGCCAACAACCGCATGGGCCGCGTTTGGAAGGTGCAGAAAACTGCCTCCTGGAGTAACGCCCAGCAGGTAACACTGCAACTGGCAGGCGGTACAGAAAATAATTACCTGCTTATCAGTACAGATGCCGCTTTTGGCACTGTCAGCAAAGAGCTGAAACTAAGCAGCAACGGAACCGTTACCGTTTCCAGTGCAGACCTGGCCAACGGCGCTTTCTTTACCTTCGGTCAGCAACAGAAATTCCCGGGCGGAGTTGCCACTAACCTGCAAACATGGGTGAAGGCAGATGCCGGCGCTAGTGTTGTGGATGGTAATATTATTAAATGGGAAGACCAGACCGGGCAGAGAGAATGGCCTTTAGCCCTGGCAAATGCTCCTGTCAGCTGGGAAAAGAACGCCATTAACTATAACCCCGGTCTCAATTTTCAGGCGAATAATTATTTCAGCGTACCTAAGTTTACCGAAGGTTACACAGCGGGAGAAATATTCTCTGTGCAACTCTCTAACCTGGCGGCTACTTCCACTGCGCCAAGCTTCCCCTTTGAGTTTGGTGGCGACCCTACCACGGCAGGCGGTGCGCCGTTCTACGTGTATAACGGAAGCCACTATACGCATTTTGGTACCACCACACGCCCGGGATATGCGTTAACAGGTATCAACATACAGCTGCCTCATTTATTAAATAACTGGAGCGCTCCTGGTAGCTGGTCGCTGAACTTCGATGGCAAAACCATTGGCAGCAGCACTGCCTTCCCGGTTAGCTTTGGAAGGGGATCAGCGCTGAACACCGCTATCGGTGCGGGGCATAACTCCATCTTCAATGGCCGCATTTCAGAGCTGATCTTCTACAACCGGCAGTTAAACGCCACTGAGCGCGCACAGGTGAACAGTTACCTGGGCCTGAAATATGGTCTTACTTTAAAAACCGCGGCTGGCGCCCTCACCGATTACATTGCCAGCAATGGTACTACCCGGATGTGGACCGCCTCCAAGAATACAGGTTACGGCGAGCGTATTACCGGTATAGGCCGCGATGATAACGGCACCCTGCTTCAGAAGCAAAGCCGGTCGCAACTGGACGGCGCCAACGTAAGCATTGGCATTGGCAGTAGTTTAACCGCCTCCAATGCGGAAAACCCGGTAGATATCTCCAATGATCTTTCTTTCTTTACTTTCAGTGATAACGGTCAGGCTGCTACGTATAGTCAGGCGGTTAACGGCCTGGGTGATGTTACGCTGCGTTTAGGACGTATCTATAAAACAGACCGCACCAACTGGGCTAAGAGCCCGGTTACCTTGTCGCTCACAAACGGAAGCAACAAGAACTACCTCCTGGTAAGTACCGATGAAACTTTTGGCGCAGGAGATAAAGTGTATGCGCTGGATGAAAATGGCGCCATAACAATCGACAGCGACCTCTTGCCCGATGGCGTTTATTTCACCTTCGGCAATACACAGGCCGCGCCGGCAGGCGTAGGAGCGGGCCTGGAAGTATGGGCCAGGGCAGATAGCGGAATCGTAGGAGGCAACAATGTTACACAATGGAAAGAGCTGAGCGCCTCCGCACGGGTATGGCCTAAAGTAAATGGAAACGTGGCAGCATGGAAACCAGCATCTTTCAATTTCAATCCGGGTATAGGCTTTGCCGGCGGTACCTATTTTACACTTCCGGAATTTGCAAATGCCTTTACTGCAGGCGAAGTATTCTCTGTGCAGGCATCTAATCTCGATAATACTTCAGCTACCTTACATTATCCTTTCGAGTTTGGCGGCACCTATGCAAGTGCCCAGGCAACATATACATATTCTAACAATAATCATTATTCTTATTTTGGCTCTGCCACTGCGCGCAGGAACTTTGCTTACCCGGCATCTGTAAATGCACGCAATGCGCATCTGCTGAATATCTGGAGCGCTACCAACGACTGGGCGGCGGGTATTGACGGCAAAGTGTTGTTAACGGCAAACGTTAATGCAGTAAGCTTCCTTTCCCCTGCTGGCGCCAAAGATTACCTGGGAGCCGGCCACAATTCAGTGTTCAATGGCGATATCCCCGAAGTAATCATGTATTCCCGCAAACTGAGCACGCTGGAACGCCAGCAGGTGCAATCCTACCTGGCATTACGGTATGGCCTTACGCTGGGAATAGATACGCCGCTGGATTACATTGCCAGTGATGGTACCACTAAAATGTGGCAGGCTTCCGCTGGCGGTAGCTATGCTAAACATATTACAGGTATAGGTCGGGACGACCGGGGCATGCTGTACCAGAAACAGTCGGTAAGCGCCGACACCGGCCTGGTTACCATTGCTGCAGGTACAGCGGTAGCAGTTTCCAACAAAGACAATGCAACGGCTATTACGAATAACCTTTCGTTCTTCACTTTCGGCGACGACGCCGGCGCTACCACTTACCTGACACCGGTTACCGGTATCAGTACTGTGAACGCCCGCATGGCCCGTATTTTCAAAGCCCAGAAAACCAATTGGTCTGATCAGAACATTACCTTCAGTTTGTCTGGCGGTAATGCGCGTACCTACCTGCTGGTAAGTGCCGATAATACTTTTGGCGCAGGAGATGCAGCTTATGTATTGAATGCCGATGGCGCGGTTACGGTTAACAGCAACCTGGTACCTGATGGCGCTTACTTTACTTTTGCAAGGATGGTCACCGGACCAAATGGTGTAAATAACGGCGTTTCTTTCTGGTTGCGTGCAGATGATGGCATATCCGGTGGCAGCCAGTGGAACGACTATAGCAACTTAGGTAATAACGCCATACAGGGCGTGGTGGGCAGTCAGGCCATTACGGATGCAAAGGCCCTTAACTTTAACTACGGCCTGGTATTCGATGGTACCAACGACTTCCTGGATATTACTACTACACGCATTAATCCTGCTACGGCCACTGTTTTTGCAGTTGGCAGCAGTACTGACTATTTTAATGCGGGAGACCTTATCAGTAGCGGAGACGTGGGTTCGCCTCATGGAATGGAATTCCGGATCGTTTCCGGAAAATTGCAGTACCTGGAGAATGCCGCAGCAGTGATTGCTATAACCGGTACTAACTCTTTCGAGACAGGTAAACCCTATATTTTCAGCGGTAGCCAGCAAAACAATACACCCAACGGGATACGCGTGTTTGAAAACTATACACTCGATAACCAGGGGACCATTAATCTGACGCCACTCACCGCTAATCTTATTTCTATCGGCTCCCGTACCATAGCTGCCCGTGGGCTTTACTGGATAGGTAAGATGGGAGAAGTGATCGCCTATAACCGCGTATTGTCCGATGTAGAACGCCAGTCGGTAGAATCCTACCTGGGTCTTAAATACGGTATCACCGTAAATAACGGCGCCACCGATTACCTGGCTACCGATGGTTCAAAATACTGGACTGCTGATCCTGTTTATAAAGCCCGCATTACCGGTATAGGAAGAGATAATGCTACAGCGTTGAACACCAAACAATCGCTCAGTGTAGACACTGGTTTTGTAACCATCTCCCTGGGTAATAACATCGCTATTACCAACGAACAGAATACCAACACCATCACCAACGATAAATCTTTCTTTGTATTTGGAGATAATGGGCAGACAGCTGCTTCTTATGGAAATATTGTAAGCGGAACAAACGCGACACGCCGCCTGGCCCGCGTTTGGAAGGTAGACAAGACCAACTGGGCCGATCAGCCTATCACCCTGAAAGCTGATGCACCAGGCACGAAAGTATACCTGCTGATCAGCACGGATCCTACTTTCGCTACCATTAACCAGGAACTGCCGCTGAATGCTGATAAAACAATTACGCTTAACTCCAGCCTGATGCCCGATGGTATTTATTTCACCTTCGGCGCCGCGGTGAAATACCCGGGCGGTGTGAACAGCGGTAAACTGGTTTGGCTGCGCGCGGATCTTGGTACTTCTGCCAACGCAGACAGTATGCAAATCAGTACCTGGAACGACTATAGCCCTAACGGGAATAACATGTCGCAGGCTACGCCGGCCAATCAGCCGTTGTATTTCAATAATGCCGCCAACAACATGAACTTTAACCCCGTGGTAAGGTTCAATGGTGCGCCTCATTCAATGACGGGTAGCTCATTCCTGAAGACAGGCAATTATACTGCCGCTAACGCCTTCTTTGCAGCCAGTCAGAAGACGCCTGTTAATACCGTTATCTTTACGGAACAAGCTGGCACAGGTACCCAGTTTACGTTGCATGCCACATGGGGCGACAATATTGTTTATTGGGATGCTCCTTATGTCAGTAACCGTCTTACTTATAACGCTGGAGATATCAGCAACCAGGTTATTCTGTGGACTGCCACTGATGATATTAGTCTTGCTACCAACAAGCAGGCTATTTACAGGAATGGCGTGAGCGTGGCTACAGGTAACAATACCAGCGTATTTAGCGGTAACAATAGCATTTTCCAGTTAGGCGCTAATACCAGCTCCTACAATGGCCGTATGGGCGACCTGATCGTTTATGCCAATGCGCTTACACCAAATGAGCAGCAACGTGTAAATACCTACATGGGTATTAAATACGGCATCTCGCTGAACAATGGCGCCAGCAATTACCTGGCTACCGATGGCAGCACTATTTGGGACGCCACTGTAAACAGTGCTTATAAAAACTATATCACCGGTATTGGCCGCGATGATGCAGAAGACCTTAACCAGAAGCAATCCCGTAATACCGCGGATGGCATACAGCTGGCTATCGGTTTAAGCAGCCTGGCGGAAACAAACACCGGTAATGCAAATACATTTACTGCAGATAAATCATACATGGTATGGGGTGATAATGCCGGCAGCAGTCTCTTTAAAACCCCTATTACAGGCCATCCTGTGGTTAACTACCGCATGGCCAGGGTATGGAAGGTACAGGAAACCGGCACTGTCGGTAATGTACAGGTTGCCGTGCCATACAATGCGTTGCCCAATGCCGCACAAACTTATCTCGTTATCAGTAACGACGCTACCTTCGACGGAACTGACCAGTTTATCCCTGTAACCGCAACTACCCTCAACGGCGTGAAGCAATACGCCGCCACCGTGGATTTAACCAGTGGCCAGTATTTCACGTATGCTTCGTCTATCAAAACGCCGGGTGGCGTAGTGGGTACTTCGCTCTGGCTGCGTGCCGATGCGGGTACTTCCAGTACTACAGACAATACGGCTATCAACGGCTGGACCGATTACGCATCAGAGCTGAACAATGCCACACAGGCTACTGCAGCTAATCAGCCGCTTTACCTGAACAATGGTGCAGGCAACGCTAACTTTAACCCGGTAGTGAAATTTGATGGTGCAGATTACCTGAACCTCGATATCACCAAGCTGCCACTAGGCACCAGCGCCAGAACATTCTTTGGTACCGGTAGCTTATCCACCCTCACCGGTAATGGATATATGCTTGGATACGGCGCTGCAGGCACCAGCACAGCAGTTGGTATTGCAACGATTGGCGGAAACGGTACCGCTGATTTTGTGGGATATGCTAATGACGTGACAAGTGCTGCCGGTAACTGGCAAGCGGGCATGTTTAATGAAATGGTGGGAGTATGGGCAGGCAATGGTGGTAATGCCACCTTGTACAGTAAAATGAAAGTGCTGGGCGGGCCAGTGGCAAAGGCATGGAATACCGGTACCGGCGGCGCCCAGATAGGTAGCGCTCCGTGGGACATCAACCAGTCCTGGAAAGGTACATTGGGAGATATTATCGTGTATCCATCAGCGTTAAGCGCCAATGAACTGCAACGCGTGTCTACCTACCTGGCTATCAAGTACGGCTATACGATAGATCAGACCGCTGCTACCGATTACCTGGCTACCGATGGCACTACCAAGGTATGGGATGCCACTGCCAACGCTACGTATAAAAATAACATCACCGGTATAGGCCGCGACGATGTGGAAGGGCTCACGCAGAAGCAGAGCCAGAGCATTAATGCCGGCTTCCAGCCCATAGTGGGCCTGGGCAGCATTGCTGCAACCAACATCGCCAATACCAATACGTTCACTGCCGATAAATCATATATGGTTTGGGGCGATGATGGCGCCAGCGCTTCATTTACCACCGCTGTCAGCGGTAACCCGGCTGTAACTACCCGTATGGCAAGAATATGGAAGGTACAGGAAACCGGTACGGTTGGTTCAGTGGCTATTTCCATTGTGAAAGACCAGCTGCCGAAAACCGCTGCCGCACCTTACCTGGTAGTAAGCAACGATGCTGTTTTTGATGGCAGCGATCAGTTCATCCAGCTGGCGCAGGCAGATGTGAACGGCGTGCCGGGCTATTCTACCACTATTGATCTTACTAATAACCAATATTTCACTTTCGCCAGCTTTGTGACTGCACCGGGCGGCGTACCTAATGAAATGCTGTGGGT
>NZ_DATCRD010000404.1:0-10522 GCF_036569185.1 Chitinophaga sp. | reverse complement strand
CAGCCAGGGGAAATCCATCCACAATGCCGCCTGCATTCACTACCAATACATCAATTTTACCAAATTTATCAGCGGTTTTCCTGAATATATTATCCAGGTCATTGAGATTGGTAACATCTCCTTTAATGCCAATAAAACCGGTTCCCAATGCGTTTGCAGCACTGCTTAATGTCGCTTCATTTCTCCCGGTGATAGTGCCAACTGCACCCTCGTTGCTGAATGCTTCTGCAATACCGAACCCTATGCCGCTGTTGCCGCCTGTGATTACCGCTACTTTATTCTTTAGCTTGTTCATTTTCTTTAATTTTTGGTTCCAGGACAACAAAGTTAGATCAGGTTCATTTATTTTAGTTACTTCGTATCCAAAAGGAATAGTAACTCAGAGGTAACCAGGTAACTTATGACATGCCAGGATTTTGAAAAGGACCATAGAAATGAATGAGGGCTGTCGGGGATTCAATGGATGTATTAAACGGGAAATGGAAAATATCCATCATCTCATGAATTAAAGGAACCGGAATTAAACAAACTGGTGAAACGCGCCGTTTGGGGAACGCAGCCTGTAACGGTCCTGTATGAGCTTACTGCACATGGAAAACGTTGCAGATTATTATCAATAACCTCATAAGGCGCCGGAAGGAAATTATCGGGAAGTAGCGTTATAGACCTTTCAGGTGAGCCATACTTTGTATAACAATGCCAGAAGGAGCAGGCAATTAAGCCCGCCAATAATCCAAACTATCATTTTAATGCGTTGCTGGCTGGCTGTCAGTACTTCAGTTTGCACGGCAGCTGCTGTTTCGATAGCGGTTTTTAATTCCCTGGAATTTTTTGCAAATTCCAGTCCAAATATTTGCCTGGTCTGCTGGCGTTCCCGTTCTATCAGTTCCTTTATTTCTGATTTATTCTCAGAGAGCTTAATTCTGATAGTGCTTTCCAGTTCTTTATAGAACTCTTTATTTTCTTTTCTTATCTGATCTGCCTTTGCCTCTGTCAGCTTCAGTAATTCAAGTTTACTGCTTTGGTTGGAATGTTCAATTTCAGCAAGACTATTATTAATTTTATCCTCTAAATCTTTCTGCCGCTCATGTGCTTTTTCCAATGCTCCGGTTGCAGTTTCAAATTGAGTGATGATCAGGGCATATGTATCAGTCAGTTGCTGCACCTTTTTATACGCGCCGGCTACTTCTTTCAGATTCTCTACTTCCTGTGATAGGTCATCCATTGTAGCATTAAATTTCTGTAAGGTACTCATATAGTTTTATGTTAAGTTTTTTGAATGCACTTAGTCTTTCCGCATACTGATCATGCAGTAAATAAGGCAGTCCGTAGTGATCCGCCCATGATTCCAGCAATTCCGGATAGTATCGTTGTAGCGACATACAGAGCGCCTCCCTGTTTGGCTCAGCGAGCGTTTCACCAAGGTATTTCAGGCGTTCGAGTATGTCTGCTTGTTCTGTTGGGGTAAAGATCTCCCTGATCCTCGCCATCGCACTTTCAAACCTGGTGCGGCCGTCACTGTCTTCATAGTTGTTAAGTGACAGGAATACGAACCCGCTTATAAAGTTCAATCCCAGGCTGTTCCTGTAACCCTCGAGAAACCGGCTGATGTTATCTCTTAATTGCTGCATTTCCTGCGCAGATAATCCCTTTTGTTTTGGCATTAATATATCAAACCATTTCTCATAGTCCCGTTCATTTTCAGCGATATGTTGCAGTACATAGGTTGTTTCCGTAAAAATGAAGTAGCTGTCGATCCGCTGCTTGAACAGATCGCTGCCCTCAAAGTTGGAACACCAGTCCGACAAAGTTTTAAGCGACTGCTTCCGGCTATAGGCAATGTTTTCAAAGATCCAGTTGAGTAGGTACCAAAGCGCTTTTTCAAGGATGTTATTTCGTTTTATCAGTTCCAGTTCTTTGTCCAGGTTTATTCCCGGTGTATATTTGTTGAGATAAGCGGATAAGTTCTTTAAGATATGCGCATCATCTTTACGATCGAAACTTACCTGGTAGTGTGTTTGAAAGTCGGTAGTCCAGTCTGAAACAATCCCCAGCAAACTCATACGGTATATGGCCTTTTGCAGGATATCCTTGTCAATCTGAAGAACCCTGTAAACCGTCTTCCAATAGATGGTTACTTTGCTTGTTTCCCTGAAGTATTGCTCTATAAGATGCAGGATAATGCTGAAATCTTCTGCTATATCATTGTTTCCCTGGATAAAAAGATAGATCTGGTTAAAAACATCCCGCCCTTCCCTTTTTGCTTCGGCGGAAATTTGCTTGATTTCTGCAAAGGAAGTGTCCTTATGAAACATGCGTTGTACACTTTCGCTGTCATATGTTTCAGGGCTATGTAGTACAAAGCATTTGGCTACCTTATTTTTATTTTCTGTTTTGCCTTTATCCCAACGGCCAGCCCTGCCGGCTTCCTGGTACAACGCTTCAACTGAGCCCGGCAGTCCATAGTGAATGGTATAGTGGATATTATCTTTGTCGATGCCCATCCCAAATGCTTTGGTAGCAACCATTAGCGGGTATACATCATTTTTGAAATCCTTTTGTATCTGCAGTTTGTATATTTTAAACTGCTCCTCTGTCATCACCGGCTCTTTGCCCAGCCATTGACCGGTATTGGTATCAAACACATTCCGTTTGGGAATATCCCCGGAAAACCAGCCAACCTTCCTGCCAATGAGCGAACTAATGTTGTTCGATACTTCATAGCAGCCGGAATCGCCATTAACATGTGGCGTGAATACGAGGGCTGTACGCCCGGCCGATTCCATGAAGCCATCGGTATCCTTTAGATCCTGCAGTAATCTTTCCAGCCGCTTTATTTTTGGCTCATTACTGGTTTGGATATCAAATACAAGTTCCTTCCTGCTATAATCCAGCATTGTTTTGATATTCTCATCTTCCAGCTGGTACTTTTGCCGGGAGAATTCAACCTTGATATCTTTCAGTACCCTTACTGAAGCAGTGGCGGTTAGTCCTACGAACTTAATGCTTCCTTCTCCGTACTGGTCTTTGGAACCTAATTTATCAATTGTTTTTGCAAGATTCAGATAGGAGGTACGGAAATCGTGTCCCCATTCGGAAAGGCAGTGAACTTCATCTATCACTGCATGGGCTATTGAGCTGGAAGCAACGATTGCTGCCACGTTATCCCGGAACGACTGTACCTGGAATCTCTCTGGTGAAATCCATACAAAAAGATATCGTCCTTCCCCGAATTCCCTTTCCACACGTTGCCGGTCTTTTGCCTCCAGGTCGCCGGTGATAAAGTTCACATTGGAGGTCAGTACCCTGACGAGGTTTTCGTATTGGTCGTACATCAGCGACTTGATAGGGGAGACTACAAAACTGATGCAGGGTTGAAGTAAGCAAGGTAGCTGGTAACAAAGTGATTTACCCCCGCCGGTAGGCAGGAGGCCGATGGTATCTTTCCGGTTCAATATATTGGCTATAATGGGAAACTGACCATCCCTGAATGTCGGTTTGTCGAATATATTGTCCAGGAAGAAACCGAGTAGGTGCCGGTCCTGATCAGTAATGCTATAGTTAATAGGCTCTGTAGCACTGACCCTGAAATAATTTTTTTCTTTCGCATTATCGAAATAATCGGTGCGTACAAAAATGACATCAGGATGTTGTTCATGAGAGTCTGTGTAACGCTGAAACAGCGAAAAGTCGATGTTAATAGCATCTGTAAGTACTTTAAAGTCTTTAGTCACCGTTATAGTATTCACCGAGTATTCCGGGAATTGCAGCACCTCTTTATTTTTCAGCTCCCAGAGTTTTGAGATCCAGATCTGCAGATCTTGTATCGCCAGTTCAAGTGCTTCCGGCAGTGATTCTTGACATAATACATTGAAACGCCAGGGCTCAGATATATGGAGATATTTGTTGGCCATCAATTCCAGCAGTAGGATCTGGTACCGCATAACTGCTGTAGGAATTAGTTTCTCCTGCTGTTCAACCGGCGAAATGTTTTGCCTGGAGATTTTTTCTCCGGCCGTCCTGTATAAGGATAAAAGTTTTTCTGATTCGGTTAACCGGGCCAGTATTCGCTCAATACCGGGCATATAGTTGCCTGTTCTGAGGTCATTGGTAGTAATACGGACGGTTGCAATGCCTTTTCTTAGTAGGTATTCGTCTCTCTCCGCATCTTTTACCCTGTTACGATCAATAGACTTATGCTGTTGCCCATCGATCTCGATGACCAGTTTTGCCTGTGGAAGATAGAAATCAACGCACTGGTTAATGAAATGTTCGTTGAATTCATCCGTGATCACGTTTATGCCAATTTCCGGCACTAGCAGGGATTGTACAAAGGCATACTTGTCAAGTGCGGATGGGAGAATTTTCTCGTAGAATTCGCGTGCCGGATAGTATTGCCGGTTATCATCTCCTTTAATAGTGTTTTTCCATGCGCCAGCCTGCGGTGTGGAAAAAAGGAATCTTTCGTTGAAGGCGGCTGACTGGTGAATAGCTCCCAACTTTTCCTGTAAAAATTTTGACATCATTGTTGGGAAACCGCGTTGTAAGATATTCTTGATCACGTTTAATACCTGTATCCACTCCTTTTCAACAGGATTAGACACCAGGTTCTGTATAACAAAGTTTGGATTAGTATAGGCGTAATTGGCGGTATATTTTCTCATGAGGGTGGTTTTCACATTGATAGATGTCTTGTTCTATACCATGGTTATTGAGTTTTAGAACGTCTTATGAAACAATAGACCTGAAGGGTTGTGTCTTAATCAATATTAAATATACAAAAAAAATCTATTCTATAAACGAACAATCGCTGTATCAAAAGCGAACATATATTATTTTAGAAAATTCATACAAGATTACTTCTCATGCCACTAAGTAAGTGGCATTTTTATTGGCGCCCCTGGCAAATCATTCTTGCTCAACGCTTAATATACTCCGCTATGTTAAAGAATTATTTAAAAACCGCATGGCAGAATTTGCGCGGCAATAAAAGTTATGTCGCCATCAATACTATCGGGTTAGCAGTAGGCATTGCCGCCTGCCTGCTCATTTTCTTATTAATCCGGTACGAAACCAGCTTTGATAATTTTCATCATAATAAAGAACGTATTTACAGGGTAGTGGCTGCCACCAAAACCCCGGAGGGAATGAATTACTCAAAAGCCAGCGCCTATCCGGTGGCGGAAGCTTTACGGATAGATTACCCGCAACTGGAACAGGTAGCCCGGGTATACGGAAGGGAAGCCCAGCGTATAACTGTACTGGATGATAAAGGGAATGCGCCGCAGGAAAAATTTAAAGAGAATGTATTTTTTGCCGAGCCGGAATTTTTCAACATATTCAATTTCCCTTTCCTTGCCGGCAATGCGGCAACTGCTTTATCAGAGCCCAATACGGTAGTACTAACAGCGGAAACAGCCAATAAGTATTTCGGCGACTGGCATAATGCCATAGGTAAATTCATCAGGTATAACGATGAGGTGGTTTGCAAGGTAACAGGCATTCTCAGAAATACGCCTGCCAATACCGACTTCCCCCTGCAAATAGTGATCTCTTTTAAAACTACCAGTCATGAAGACATGCTGACGGATTGGGTTGGCCAGGACGGATCTTTAAACACGTTCCTGGTGCTTCCGGAGAATATGTCGGCGCAGCAATTCAATAACAATCTGGAAACCTTTGTAAAAAAACACACACCGGTTGAATATGCCAACCAGGGCTACATATTACAACCATTGAGTAATATACATTATGAGAGCGAATTTGGAACCTACAGGGGAAGGACCTTCAGCAAGGTGTTGATTACTGCATTAAGTTTAATAGGAGCGTTTCTTTTAATTATTGCCTGTATCAACTTTATAAATCTTGCTACTGCACAGTCGGTAACCCGCTCAAAAGAAGTAGGTATCAGGAAGGTGCTGGGTAGTAGTAAAAAGCAACTGGTTATACAGTTTTTAAGTGAAACCTTTCTCATTACCCTTTTTTCAGTGGTTATAGCAATATTGTTTGCATTTATTGCATTGCCATTGCTTAATAATATTTTGCAAACGCCGTTGAGAATACAGTTCAGTCTTTCCTTGTTGGCTTTTCTATGCAGCATCATTATTATTGTTACCTTTTTATCGGGCTTTTATCCTGCCATCGTATTATCAGGATTTAATCCCATCACTGTGCTGAAAAGTAAATTTACCAACAATACTGCCGGCGGACTTTCCATGAGGCGGGTACTGGTTGTTTTCCAGTTTGCGATTGCGCAGGCTTTGATTATGGGAACATTAATTATCGTGAGCCAGATGAATTTTTTCCAGAATGCGCCTATGGGTTTTGATAAAGAGGCTATTGTTATGGTGCCTTTCGCGCATGATACAGTGGGCCAGTCAAAGATGGAGGCTTTTAAATTAGAGCTGATGCAACTGGCAGGGGTAAAGAATGTAAGTTTCAGCGCGTTTAGTCCCATGGATAAAGCGGGTTGGGACAGTGATTTTAAGTTTGATAACGCTGTGAAAAAATCAGGCTTTAAGGCTGATTTTAAATGGGCGGATGCTGATTACTTTAAAACCTATGGTATCCGGTTCGTCGCCGGAGCGCCGTATAGCCAGTCCGACACCGTAAACGGGTTTGTGGTAAATGAAATGATGGCGAGAAAATTAGGCTTTAAGGACCCGGGAGATATCATTGGCAAAAAAGTAAGTTTTTGGGATGGGGATGTCACAGCGCCTGTGGTAGGAGTAGTGAAAGATTTTAACGGCTACTCGCTGAAAAGCGAAAGGACGCCTATAGTGCTTGGTTCCTTTAAAATGGTATACCGGTTAGTCAACATAAAACTGCAACCACAACATATGAAGGAAACGCTGGCGGCAATAGAACGGCTTTGGAGCAAAGTAAACCCTGATTTAGTGTATGAGTACCAGTTCCTCGATGATAAGATTGCCAGCTTTTACAAACAGGAAAGCCAGCTTTCCCAATTGTATAAAATAGCGGCAGGCATTGCCATATTTATTTCCTGCCTTGGTTTGTATGGCTTTGTTTCATTTATGGCAGTACAGCGTACTAAAGAAATAGGCATCAGGAAAGTATTAGGGGCGTCAGTCATCAACATTGTTCATCTGATGTCTAAAGAGTTTACGCTCCTTATTGGCATTGCATTTTTAATTGCCGCTCCAATCGCTTATTATTTAATGCATTGGTGGCTGCAACACTTTGCCTACAGGATAAATATTGGCGTTGGAATATTTTTATTAACCATTCTTATTTCCCAGGTTATCGCCTGGCTTACTGTTGGTTACCAGGCAGTAAAGGCAGCGGTGGCAAACCCGGTGAAGAGTTTGAAAATGGAGTGATTATTTTATCTCAAGTGTAGCCATAGCATACTTTTTGGGTTTCATGCCAATATGTTGTTCAAAAACCCTGGAAAAGTGGCTCAGATTTTCAAATCCCAGCTGGTAGCCAGCTTCCGACACGGAAAGTTTTTCTTCCCGTAATAGTCGTGCAGCTTCTTTCATTCTCATGCGTTGGTAATAATCGTAGATGCCCATGCCAAATATCTGTGTGAAAATATTGCGCATTTTCAGTTCGTTCATTCCTGCCACCTGTTTTAACTCGGCAATAGTACTTGGCTTATGCAGCGAAGAAATAAGTTTATCACGCACTTTGTAAATGGATGTAATGTCACTTTCACCCAGTTTTTGAGAAGCGGATTTTTCACGTTTGCTTAAGCTTATAAACAAATAGTATAGCAATTCCATTGCTTTCAGCTTATAATGATATGTCGTCAGAACGCCGGGGCCTTCCTTTTTTACAATGTCGTTAAGCGTGCGGACTATATCATCCGTCATAATTTCTTCTATCAGGAAATCATGGCGGTTATCAAACAGGAAACGGAATTGTCCGGTATCATTTTTTAAGAAGCTTTTCAGGTACCCGGCACTGAGAAATATCGTAACCACATTTATATGGCTGCCTTTTATAAAACGGCTGATGAAGGAATAGGTAGCAGGGAATATATGTACACGTGGCGTAATTGTTTGTATGTTGGATCCCCGTTTCCTGCCGGTGAGGGTGTCACTTCCCAGTATGTTTTTAAAGTAGAAGCAAATACAGTCCTCGATAAACCTGGGTGCTTGGGTAGGACGTGAAAACGTTTTCTTCACGGTATACGTTGCGATGAACATAGCCAGTTCAGGCATAAAATCGAAGCCCTTTTGATATTGTACTTCCAGGTTTTGCCCGGGTTTTTCCCCGATATCATAGCCGATTTTATTTACAAACCGTAAAAAGTCCCGCTTGTCTTTTTCTGTTGACATAATTTTTACGACTATTTTTATTAGTGAATGTGTTATTTCATTCGTAAAGATATCATCAATTTTGTTCAGACAGAAAAATAACAAATATGGAAAAACAGGTGCTGATATCAGGAGCAAGCATAGCGGGGTTATCGTTGGCTTACTGGCTGAACAAATATGGATATAAAGTTACCATGGTAGAGCTCTCACCGGGGTTAAGGCGGGGCGGTTCCCCTGTTGATGTGAGGGGCGATGCCCTGAAAGTTGCAGCGGAAATGGGTATACTGGAGAAGATCAGGGAGAAAAAGTTTGTGCATACCGATGTGATTGTAAACGCCGGTAATGAAACACTGGTGAATTTTGAGATAAATGCCCAGGCTGAGTACCTCGGTGATATTGAAATTCATCGTGACGACCTGGTAGATATCCTTTATGGCAATCTACCGGTAAATGAAATTGAGTTTCTTTTCAATAATAGCATCCGGCAGATATCCATGCATAACGACAAAGTGGACGTGAGCTTTGAAAGCGGTGAAAGCAGGGTGTTTGACTTCGTGTTCGGGACAGACGGAACGCATTCTGCTGTAAGGAAACTAGTTTTCGGTCCGGAGGCACAGTATTCTAAAT
Organism: Chitinophaga sp.; assembly: GCF_036569185.1. GTDB lineage: Bacteria > Bacteroidota > Bacteroidia > Chitinophagales > Chitinophagaceae > Chitinophaga. Next base: position 1,613 of record NZ_DATCRD010000404.1, on the reverse strand, counting down.
TCTTTGGTGCTTATTTCGCTTTTGCCAGGGCAACGAACATAAAACCTGATAGACCCAATTCAGGGGTCATGTACCGGGAGCCGGGTAAGCTGGCTATGATTTATCCCGTGAGGAACGGAGCCAATGCGGGCCTTGTTTTCAGGTCTTCAAAACTCAATTACGATTATAAAGATCATGAGCAGCACAAGCAAATTCTGAAAGATAATTTTAAAGATGGTTTGTGGAGAATACCTGAAATTTTACCGGCATTGCTTGATTCCAGGGAATTGTATTTTGATGAGGTCTGCCAGATTCATATGCCTGCCTGGACAAAAGGACGCGTTGCCCTGGTGGGTGATGCTGCGCATACAACAAGTTTCCCAACGGGGATGGGAACCAGTTTAGCTATGCAGGGGGCCACTCTTTTGGCAAAGGAACTGGCAGCAAATGATGATTACAACTCGGCTTTTGCAAGATACAATGAAGTGTACAGACCCTATGTTGAAAGTGTACAGGCCAGGATCGTACGTGGACTGAATTGGCTGGTGCCGGAAACTGAAGAAGGTATCATGGAAGCGGTCAACAGGTTTAGAAAATGAACTCATCATGCGGCGACCTTATTAATACCGTACGTGCTCTTCCTGGTGCAGGGACAATGATGTCTTTGAAATCAAAAACCTTTAGATTCTAAAAATACTATACTTTAGATAAAAGTATTGAGATGATCACTTTTACCAGGTTATTATCAGTTGCCATTACCGGATTGCTTTATTCCTATACTGGCCAGGCCCAAACGAAGCAATGGTACCCCTGTTTGCTATATAATGGCAGGAATTGCAACTCGTTAATTACTAACCGTGTTCCGGAATACGGTATCAGTTCCAGGGATGGCTGTATCGTAAAGCGGGAAATCATGCTGGAACTGCGTGATATAGATGCACAGACAGTGGAGGGGTTGGTAAAGGATGTGGAAACAGGAGATGCCCTGCCGGGGGCCAGTATTAAATTACAAAGACGGAAAGGGCATAGCGAAGCTTTTGCAGCCGATTCGCTTGGCCGGTTCCGGGTTGCCAGGGCTTCTCCTGTAAAATATCTTCATGTTCAATATTTGGGTTATAGCATACTTAACATCAAAGGAGCTGCCGGGAAGTTATTTTAAGTTATAGCACAGTTACAGTATGGATACTGCCTGTTTCCCCCGGATATTCCCCGTATCCGAACCGTATTTGAGCCCAATATCCCTCGTATCTATTAGAGATAAGTTAAAGGCGTTTTATAGTCTTGTGTAATAGTTGATGCTTCGGGGGAAAAGAGGGCGTTGATAGGGAAGCTCCTGCATTACCCTGTTTTTCAGCATACAGACAACCATGCCTGCAGCGGTTCAGAGATACCGGTCCCGACGTTAGCAGTGAACAGCAGTTGATCTCTATGATCCGGAACCCCAAAAAAATATACATGATTGGCAGGGTTAGCAAATGAAGTATAGCTGATTCCCTGCCTGGAACCAAAAAAATATGCATAATTGGCCGGCGTTAACAGTGGACAACAACCAATCTCTGCATAGTTACTTGCATAAATGAAAATTAATTGTTAATTTGACAATTATTTCCACGTGCGTATGAAAAAATTGCTCA
>NZ_DATCRD010000403.1:0-3264 GCF_036569185.1 Chitinophaga sp. | reverse complement strand
CCCGCTTCCCTGTAAAACACTCTTGAGAAGTTGCGGGCGCTCATAGAAGCCCTGGCGGCCAGTTGTTCAACGGATAGATCTTCATCCAGGTGCTCCTGGATCCACTGCAAACTATCTTTTACCGGTCGGTAATCCGTTTTTTGCGTCATGAGGATATTACTGAACTGCGACTGGTTGCCGGGCCGTTTCAGGTATAATACCAGGATCCTGGATATCTCAATGGCTACCTCTCTTCCCAGGTCTTCTTCTACCAGCGCCAGTGTAAGATCAATGCCGGTAGATATCCCGGCAGAAGTATAAATATTTCCCTGCCTGATATAGATAGGATCTTTCTCTACTTTGATTAATGGGAATTTCTCAGCCAGTTTATCGTGCAGCTGCCAGTGGGTAGTAGCGCGACGACCATCCAGCAGCCCGGTTTCCGCCAGGATAAAAGCGCCTGCGCAAATGGAAGCAATGCGGGGTTGCAATTTGCTTTTATTGACCTTTTGTACCCATTTCAGTATGTGGGCCGGTGCTCCCTTCCTGTATTCTCCTCTGCCGGCAATGATTACAGTATCTATCGGGTAACGAATCCCTGAAATACCTCCTTCGCAAATAACAGGCATACCGGCGGAAGTAGGAACAGCCATCGTATTGTCCATAGATACCAGGTGTGTAGTATAGTATTTATCCTTTACCTTTTTGTGCCTGGTCATATAGTCGGAGGTTTTGGAAAAAACTTCTAACGGACCTGCTACATCTAATAACGAAGTTTGTGGGGGAACGAGTATAACGATATGTCTTGTTTTATTCATGTTGGCAGAAAATGAATATTTAGGTAAAATTAAGACATTTTCTTTTAACCTGAGGATCAGTATTTTAAGAACTCCTGTTGATAGCTGGAAGTCCTACAGCAGGCAACAATACTCATGGAGACCTATAAAAGCTCATGACAAATTTACGTCTGAAGAAAATTAACGGTTAAATAGTGAATTTGCGGTGTTGGAAAACAGGAGCGGATCATCTGCTGGAAGACATTAGCAGCGCGGCTGGGAACTGAAAAATCTGCGATGCACCGGTGGAATAAAGTAGCCCGGAAAAGGGCCGCAAATCCAACGTAAAGAAATGTCCAATGGATACGCGATTCAGAAAATTACTATCTTGAACACAGGAGTTATAACCATAGCGATGATGCTTCTTTAGAAAAAAAGTTATCACCGTGCAGACATAATATTGAAAAATAACCCGGAAAAACATCAATATGGCAATTGAAAAGTATCTTGATCTGCCTGAGCCCATTTATGAAGAATTTGACGCCCTAAGCGATGAAGCGTATGAAGATTTTGTAAAGAAGAAGTACAAGTCCTCCTTTGAAAAGTATGAGCGATGCCTTGCCATGATCCCCGAACCGAAAAAGGATTACGGCGATGCCTCGGGGGTAATAGAGTGGATGGTGGAAAACTACCTGGAGATTAAGGATTATCCCAATGCAATAAAATGGGTGGAAGATCTCGGGGATTACCTGAAGAATAAAGACATTATGGGAGACTGGGAATTCCTGAAAGGTAAGGTATACTACGAAGCCGGGCAGCCTGAAAAAGCGCTGGAAAACTTCCGGATCGCTAACGATAAAACGAAAAGCCGCTGCTTTGAGGAGCAAGACAAAAAATACATCGATTTTTTTTAAAATCCGGCAAAATACACCGGTAGCAGGTAGAATGGAATGGTGCAAGCTATTCGCCATTCATCGCAGTGCAGTATATAATGGTTGTAATTGCACAACTGGAAAATGGAAAACATCAGTTTCTGTTACCCTCCAATAAGCAGGCGTTTGAATGGCTGAAAATACAAATGGAATAATAATAACAACATGATGAAATACCTGGTTTCCCTGGCCTTTATGTTATTGATTATCCCCAATACTTCATTTTCCCAGGAAAACAAGAGAGAGATAGATAAGCTGGCCGGTCAGCTCGATTCGGTAAGACAGCTGAGACAGACTTCCGTTTACCTGCGCACCAGCAAGGATATTTATATCAGTGGGGAAGACCTTTGGTTCAATGCCTTTGTACTGAATTCGATTGACTTTACACTGTCAACACTCGATAATACGCTGTACCTGCAACTACAGAAAGCAGATGCGGATAGCGTGTTATGGGAAGAAATGTACCCCATCGTGAATGGCATATCCTATGGTCATGTATATCTGCCTCAAACGCTGTCCGATGGAGAATACCTGCTGAAAGGATATACAGCGCATTCTTTTTTTTCCGGTCAGCCGTATCACTATACTGTTGCGCGGATCCAGGTATTTAATGAGCCACAGGCAATCAGGGTCCGGAAAATCCGGCAGATACAAAATAATGTGTCGTCGTCCGACCCTGTTCAGCTCCGGGTGTTCCCGGAAGGGGGCAACCTGTTGGCCGGTGTGCTCAACCGCGTGGCCTTTAAGGCAGTCGATAGAAATGGGCAGCCTGCCGAAGTGAAAGGTACATTGTTAAAAGGAGAAACGCCAGTGCTGAATTTTAATTCCCTTCATGCGGGAATGGGGGCCTTCCAGTTTATCCCTGAAAAGGGAGCTGCTTATTATGTTCGGCTTGACAATAACAAAGACAGCCTGTACCAGGTGCCTATGGCATTGGAAGGCAGTATGGGTATGCGTTTGCTGAGGAATGAAGGGGATAGCCTGGTATTTAGAATCATGGCGCACGATATGCCTAAGCAAAAATTCTACCTGCGTTTACAAATCAGGAGCGCAGTGGAAGCCATTGCAGCTGGTGAAGTAGGTGATAGCATGGAAGTGAAAATTTCTGTTCAAAATGCACCGTTGGGGATTGGAGAAGTGACACTTTTCGATGCACAGCTGCGCCCCGTAGCAGAACGATTGGTATACCTGCATCCTGAGAGGCAGTTCCGTATCAGCTTCAGTGAATTAAAGAGCGAGTACTCTCCAAAGGAAAAAGTAACGTTGAAAATCAAAACAACCGATGCCAGTGGCGCCCCGGTACCTGCTGTTTTCAGCTTATGTGTATACGATGACCTGTTCCATAGCCCGGAGAATACCAGCAACATCCTAAGCTATTACTATCTCTCTACACAGTTACGCGGAAAGATCTATAACCCTGCCTATTATTTCGATAGTACGCATTCAAACCGTAAAGAGGCTTTGGATCTCCTGTTGCTGACACAGGGCTGGCGCAGTTACACCTGGAACAAAGAGGCGATGGCCCAAAGCCAGTCATTACCACAGGTCTTGTCAGATACCTTGCAGGCCTGGGTTAC
>NZ_DATCRD010000402.1:0-32008 GCF_036569185.1 Chitinophaga sp. | reverse complement strand
GCCTACATCCGATGTATATTTTTGCAGTCAATAACATCAGTATCTCTGAGGCCTTGATGCTCCGGTTGAAGGACGTGCCGTAAATTAGTAGCGATAAGTCAGCTCCAACAAAAAAGTAATTTCACGCTTTGACAGCATATTTAGATGATCTGAAATTTATGCCTCACCAACCGGATCAGGTGGATCCCGGTTATCTTTTTATATAAAAAAAAAAAGCCGCATAAATCCTGTGATTTAAGCGGCTTTAATTTCCTTTGATGATTTAGTAGTGATCCCGCTGGGACTCGAACCCAGGACCCATACATTAAAAGTGTATTGCTCTACCAACTGAGCTACGGAATCCTTTGCTGTTAAGCGGTTGCAAAAATAGGAATATTTTTATTTCTGCCAAACTTTTATTGAACTTTATTCCCAAACCTAATCCCACTAAGTATTATAACACTCCTTACTCAAAAATAGTTCATCACATTTCTGTAAATGCCTTATAATAAATTGATGTTACTCACCTATTTTTGTGGGGCTAAAATATACCCATGAAAACATACTTTCAGAATAAAACGGTAGTTATCACCGGCGGATCATCAGGAATTGGGAAAGCGCTGGTAACGGAAATGCTGGCGCATGGCGCCAATGTAGCAGTGTGTGGCAGAAAACAGGCAGCGCTCAGTGAACTGCAGCAACAGGTGAACAGCAGCCAGCTGTTTACTTTTGTGGCAGATGTAAGTGTAGAGGCCGACTGTAAAGCATTTATTGAAAGTGTGATCAGTAAGTTCGGGAAAATAGATATCCTGGTGAATAATGCGGGTATTTCCATGCGGGCTCTTTTCCGCGACCTGGATGTGAGTGTATTGAAATCGCTGATGGATATTAATTTCTGGGGCACGGTATATTGTACCAAGTTTGCTTACCCTTCTATCCTGGCTAATAAAGGAACCATTGTGGGCGTATCTTCTATTGCAGGTTACAGGGGTTTGCCGGCACGTACCGGTTACTCTGCCTCCAAGTTTGCCATGCAGGGTTTCCTCGAAGCGCTGCGTACCGAAAATTTACATACAGGCGTTAACGTGATGTGGGTATGCCCCGGCTTCACCGCCTCCAATATACGTAACACAGCGCTTAACCCACAGGGGCAGGCACAAAGCGAAACCCCGCTGGACGAAGGTAAGCTGATGACTGCAGAAGCAGTAGCGGCGGAAATTGCGAAAGCTATTGCAAAGCGTAAACGCACGCTGGTGCTTACAGGCCAGGGCAAACTTACGGTGCTGCTAAGTAAACTCCTCCCCGGCTTCCTCGACAAAATGGTGTACAATCACTTTAAAAAAGAACCCGGTTCCCCGCTTCAGTAATAAACTGTAGCCGTTAACGTTAGTGCAAAAATTTCCGTTTAAAATACCGCCGCCTCGGCTTTTTTATCGTTATTTGCACTAAGTTTATTTCACTTAACCCCCAATGGCATCTTTTTTGGAAGGAAAGCGCACTTTTAATTTGCCATTCCGGATAATTGAAAAACTGCAGGGAATGAATGGGTGAGTTTTGAACACTGGGATTTGGATTTAGATTTTCGGGCATGTCCATTATAACTTTAACATCAGACATAGGGATGCAGGATTACCTGGTAGGTGCCATCAAAGGGCAGCTCTGGCAATACTGCCCGGAATGCCATGTTACAGACATCACCCATCATATCAGCCCGTTTAATTTGCCACAGGCTACTTATATCTGCAAAAGCGCTTTCTCGTATTTCCCGCTGGGCACCTTCCATTTTGTACTGATCAATTTATTCGACAGGCGGCCAGACCATGTATTGGTAGCAGAACATAACGGGCAATATATTGGCTGCGCAGATAATGGACTCCTCACCATGATTGCCGGTGGTATGCCGGAAAAAGTGATTAAGATCCCCCTCCCCCCGGAGGCGCCTAAAAATACTTTCACCATCATCCAGCTGCTGGCCGTGGTAGCCAGGGAACTAAGCCGTGGCAGGGCGCTCGGGGAACTGGGCCCGCTTACGCAACAGATCCAGGTAAAGCATAACCTGCAGCCACTTGTGGGCGACGACTTTATAGAAGGACAGATCATTCATATCGACAGCTTCGAGAACGTGGTGGTCAATATCACCCGGCAGCAGTTCGATATGCAGTGCAAGAACCGGAAGTTCCGCATCTTCTTTCGCCGCGATGAGGTGATCAGCCAGATCAGCGAAACCTATGCAGACGTGCCCGAAGGCACCAAGCTCGCCCTCTTCAATGCTGCCGGTTACCTGGAAATAGCCATCAATAAAGGAAATGCAGCCGGCCTGTTCGGCCTGCAGGGATTCCGCCGCGATCAGCTTACACAGCCGGCCGGTTACCAGCAGCTGTCGTACTACCAAACTGTCAGAATAATTTTTCAATGATTAACCGTATCGTTAAAATGGAATTCGACCCGGGGAAAGTAAAGGCCTTTCGGGAACTCTTTGCCAAACAACAGGAACTCATCCGCCATTTTCCCGGGTGCCTCCACCTTGAACTATGGGAACACGCCGCCTCCGGTAATACCTGGTTCACCTTCAGCCAATGGGAATCGGAAGCCGCACTCGAAAAGTACCGGCAATCCCCCCTCTTCCGCGAAACATGGGCGGCCACCAAGGTGCTTTTTAATGCCAAACCCGCCGCCTGGACGGTTCAAACTACCGTAAGCCTGTAATTTATAATGCTTTTTTAATCTCCCGGAAAACGCCCTCCGGGCGCCCGGATCCTGCTAGCCAAAGGCTAACAGCCAAAAAGATATTTACAAAAAGTTAAAACTGTTCACCAGATTAGCATAATTTGCTGTTTTTTATATTTTTGTCGGACCTTAAAACAACCTTATGAATTTCAAAAGGACCAACAACATGGTCGGCTGGGTCATTTGCATCATTGCCTGCTTTGTTTACATTAAAACGATGGAAGCTACAGGCAGCTTGTGGGACTGCGGCGAGTTTATTTCAAGTGCTTACAAAGTACAGATCCCCCATCCGCCCGGAGCACCATTGTTCGTGTTGCTTGGAAGATTGTTTAGTATGTTCCTGAAACCATCTCAGGCTGCCCTTGGCGTAAATACCATGACAGCCCTGGCCAGTGGTTTCACTATCCTGTTCCTGTTCTGGACCATTACCCACTTCGCACGCAGGCTGATGGTAAAAGCCGGTGAAGAGATCTCCCGCGAAAAAATGATCGCTATCATGGGCGCAGGCGCTGTAGGCGCACTGGCCTATACCTTCTCCGATTCATTCTGGTTCTCCGCTGTGGAAGGTGAAGTATATGGTATGTCCTCTTTCTTTACCGCTATCGTATTCTGGGCCATCCTGAAATGGGAACATGAAGCAGATGAACCTTATGCCGACCGCTGGATCGTACTCATCGGGTACCTCCTCGGCCTCTCTATAGGCGTCCATCTCCTCAACCTCCTCACCATCCCCGCCATGGTAATGGTGTACTACTTCAGACGCTTTAAGGTTACCGGCTGGGGCACGTTCTGGGCTTTCATAATAGGTTGCGGCATCACCGGCCTGGTACAGAAATACCTCATCCAGGATACTGTAAAGGCTTCCGGGTATATGGACGTATTCTTCGTAAATTCTCTCGGAATGGGATATTTCTCCGGATTTATCTTCTATTTCGTACTCATTATAGCATTGCTCATTATAGGATACCGTAAACCAAAGTTCGGTATCTACGCTCCCTTCATTGTTATTGCCACCATCATCGTGGTGCCTGCATTTAACGAGCCAAGCAGCGGCGCTATCTTCTTCAAATTCTTACTGGCCGCTTTCTTTGTAGCCATCCCCTACCTGCTGAAAGCAGTAGGCGTGAAAATGGAAGTGTCCAAAACCGCGCATTTCAGCCGTCTTACTATTTCCTTCGTGCTGTTCATGCTGGTTGGTTACTCCACTTATATCACCACCATGGTACGATCTACTGCCAATCCTTCAGTAGATATGTATAATGTAGATAATCCCATCTCCCTGGTAGGTTACCTGGGCCGTGAACAATACGGCGATTTCCCGCTGGTATATGGCCAGGTGTTCACCGCCCGTCCAACCGGGTACAAGGAAGGTGGTAACATCTATGCACGTGGCGCTAAAAAATATGAAGTGGCAGGCAAAAAGATGGAACCGGAATATGATCCGTCTGATATGATGCTGTTCCCCCGCGTATGGGATGCCAGCAACGACCAGGGCCACGCAGATTACTACCGCACCTGGCTGGGCCTACAACAGGGCGAAAAACCCGGCTTTGGCGATAACATCAAGTTCTTCCTCCAATACCAGGTGAATTTCATGTATGCCCGCTATTTCCTGTGGAACTTTGTGGGTAAACAAAACGATACCCAGGGCTATGGTAACGTTCGTGATGGTAACTGGATCTCCGGTATTCCGTTTATCGATAACTTCTTATATGGCGATCAATCCATGATGCCAGACAGTTTGAAAGATAACAAGGCGCATAACACCCTGTTCTTCCTGCCATTCATTCTCGGCGTTATCGGTTTCTTCTATCAATATAATAACCACCGCAAAGATACTCTCATTGTATCCCTGCTGTTCTTCTTTACCGGTTTCGCTATCGTCATTTACCTCAACCAGGCAGGTAACCAGCCGCGTGAACGTGACTACGCCTATGTAGGCTCCTTCTACGCCTTTGCTATCTGGATCGGTTTGGGCGTGCTGTCGGTATATAATTTCCTGAAGAAGAAAACAAAGAGCGCACTCTCTCCTGTATTGGCTACTGCCATCTGCCTGCTGGCAGTACCGGTGCTGATGGCCTTCCAGGAATGGGACGACCACGACCGCTCTACCAAATACGTAGCCCGCGACGTGGCAAAAGATTACCTGGAATCCTGCCAGAAAAACGCGATCCTCTTTACCGTAGGTGATAACGATACCTACCCGCTGTGGTACGCACAGGAAGTGGAAGGCATCCGCCCGGATATCAGGGTGATCAACCTGAGCCTCCTGGGTGTGGATTGGTACATCGACCAGATGCGCAGAGCCGTAAACCAGAGCCCTGCCATTCCGATGACCTGGTCGGCCGATAAATACAAAGGTGAAAACCGCAACTATATCCGCTTCTTTGATCCGGGAAATATTCCTGCCGATAAATACTTTAACCTGAAAGAGATCATGAACTTCATGGGAAGTGATGATGTGAACAGTAAAGTAACCACGCAGGATGGCGGATCAGAAAACTTCCTGCCTACCCGCCAGCTGTTTATCCCGGTAGATAAACAGGCGGTTCTCGCCAACGGTGTGGTAGCGGCGAAAGACAGCGCCAGGATCCTGGCCTCCATGCCTTTCAAGATCAGTAAAAGCTACCTGCTGAAAAATGACCTTGCAGTATATGACATCATCGCTGCCAACGATTGGAAACGGCCTATCTATTTCACCAGCCCAACCGATCTTGGCCTGAACGACTACATGCAAACCGATGGTCTTACCTACCACCTGGTGCCTTTGCCTAAAGCTACCTCTACTGATCCGCTGGGCATGGACATCAATGCGAACGTAGGTGTGATGTACGATAACCTGATGCACAAATTTGAATTTGGTGGCGCACAAACCCGCGGTACCTACTTCGATGAGCCCAACAGGAAAATGATCATGTACCTCCGCCAGGCATTTACCAAACTCTCTGTAGCCATGACACAGGAAGGAGCTGCAAAAGACAGCGCCCTTAACGTGCTTCGCTACATGGACAAGAACATCATGGAAACCAACTTCCCATATGCCCTCACCACTCCGGGCAATATGCACAACTACACTTCTATTCAAACCATCTATGCTTATTACATGGCGGGTGATGCAAAGAGAGCAGAAGAGTTGTCGAACCAGGTGATCAAGGACTGTGAGCAGCAATTGCGCTACTACAGCTCCCTGCCGCCAAGCAGAATGACCAACGATTTACAGCGCGATGGCCAGAATGCACAGCAGTTCATTACCTGGTTAAACCAGATGAAAGGCGAATTTGGCCCTAATGGTACCCGCAGAAATAAGGATGGCGCCGTACAGGTGAATACGGAAGACTCCACCCCGATGCCAAAACCCGCAGACTCAGCGAAATAATCGCACTACCTTTTATAAAGCAGAAAGCCCGGACCAGTTGGTCCGGGCTTTCTGCTTTATAAATTATAATTATTCTGCTCTCCAACTCTTTACCGGTGCTGCCACCGCTATACAGGCAATTACAACAGGCACATTATACTCCACCACAGCTACTTTTGGAAGGAAATCCCGGCGCGTGGTAAGTGCCGGTGAAGCCGGCGCCACGCCAACAATACTGAGCAGGGTTCCGAATGATAATTTGAGGTGGCTGTTCATCATAACCGGAAGTATTGCGCCTGGTCCGCAAAACCGGACGAAATAATATTTATTTATTTTCAGGGAGATACAACAATGATAGTGCCTCCTTGTGTCCGGTAAAGCACAGGGGCTTTACTGGTACCGGACAGCCACAAAAAAACCGGAGATCCCGGCCTGGCCGTTATCTCCGGGTTCATTATCCGTAAGTACAACTAATGTCTACAGGTTGCTGACGATAGATCTCCAGAAAGCAGCACTTGCTTTCACTTCAGGCACATTGTTATCCCAGTTGTATTCGTATTCTGCGGAAAACAGCCCTTTGAATTTCTGTTTTTTCAGTGTCTCCATTACTTTAGGCATCTGGCTTACACCGTTGCCCCAAACTACATCATGGGAATCGGGAGATTTGTCGTTCAGGTCCTTGAAGTGCAGGCTTACAATATGACCGTCCAGTTTCTTGATGCATTCAACAGGATCCAGCCCGGAGCGTACCCAGTGACCTATATCCGCGCAGGCGCCCATTAATTTGCTTCTGCCTTTGATGGCTTCCAGCACGATGTCGGGATTCCAGTAACGGCTCGGCTTCGGGTGATCGTGGATCGCCAGTTTGATCTGGTATTGATCGCACAGGGAAGAGATCAGGTCCAGGTCTTCCGGCTTAGGCTCGGAAGTAATGCTCTGGATACCCATCCTGTTGGCGAAGTCGAACAGCATGCGCCATTCCGCCTCTGATCCCGGTACTACCACCCCAAATGCGATCAGCGTTTTGTGCTTCTTTTTAAACAGTGCTTTTACTTCCTCCTGTTTGGCTGGCGACATATGGTAATCGAATTTACCTTCGATGCCACCACCAATTACCTGTCCGGGAAAAGCTTCCACATACTGGATCCCGCAGCTGTCCATCTTATCCAGCGCCTCTGCCAGCGTAAAATGATTGAACGTCCAGGCCTGCGCCCCCAGCTTCCAGCCCAATGCATCTGCCCTGGCCTGTCCCGCTGCAGAATTTGCAAATAATGCAACCGCCAGTCCGCCTGCCAGCATCAACGCATTTCTCAGTTTTTTCATATAGCTATTTTTTTGATGATTGAAAGTAGTTGCTTTCAATGGAAAATGCAAGCTTTAAGCGAAGAAAATCGCCTTCGGCGATGAAATTGTCTTGGAGCAGGATTAACCTGATTATACTGATTTTTCTGATTTTTCTGATTGATTGTGTGAGATTTTTAAGATTTAAATGGATAATTATCTTTCGAAATCCTTTTAAAATCAATATAATCAATCAAAAAAATCAGTATAATCAGGTTAATCCTGCTCCAAGACAATTTCATCGCCGAAGGCGATATCCGCGAAAAGTGGTAAATTTAATGCAGAAGATGAGCTAAGCTATGAGAGGAATACAATTTACCAGGTTCAACCCGGACGACAACAGGCAACCACCTTTCCAGAAACTACTGGACCTTTTTACTCAACTCCTTACATACACCAGCGGAGACGTATCAGAAGCCCTTCAATGGCTTACTGAGCTGGACAATGAGTACAATCTCACCAGCCAGGAATATGGTATCGGCGATTTTATACAGGAGCTAAAGGATAAAGGGTACATCCGTGAAAACGAGGAAAGCGGCGCCATAGAAATCACTTCCAAAGCAGAACAAACCATCCGCAAAAACGCATTGGAAGAGATCTTTGGCAAACTGAAGAAATCAACTACCGGCAATCATAATATCCGCAAATCAGGCATGGGCGACGAGCTCAACGCAGAAACCCGCCCCTTCGAATTTGGCGATGGCGTGGATCAGTTGGATATTACCGCCTCCATCCGGAATGCACAGATCAATCACGGGATCGACAGTTTCTCCATCCAGCAGGACGACCTGGAGGTAAAGGAAACCGACTTCAAAACGCAAACGTCTACCGCCCTGATGATCGATATCTCGCACTCCATGATCCTTTACGGGGAAGACAGGATCACGCCCGCTAAAAAAGTGGCCATGGCCCTCGCGGAACTGATCACTACCCGCTACCCGAAGGATACCCTGGATATTATTGTGTTTGGAAACGATGCCTGGCAGATAGAGATCAAAGACCTACCCTATCTGCAGGTAGGCCCCTTCCATACCAATACCGTGGCAGGCCTGGAACTCGCTATGGACCTGCTCCGCCGCCGGCGCAACCCGAACAAGCAGATCTTTATGATCACAGATGGAAAACCTACCTGCCTGAAAATAGGATCACAGTATTATAAGAACAGCTTCGGGCTCGACAGGAAAATACTTAACCGTACCCTTAACCTCGCCGCCCAATGCAAAAAACTGAAAATACCTATCACCACCTTCATGGTTGCCACCGATCCGTGGCTGCAGAAATTTGTACAGGAATTTACCGAAACCAATGCCGGTAAAGCCTTTTTTTCCGGCACTGATAAACTGGGACAATTCCTTTTCCGCGATTTTGAAAGCGGCAAAAGGAAATTTTATTAATAATAAACAGCAGCATAGTTAAAACGGATCCCGCATCCAACGCCAGCTACTGCCAATTTGTAATGCGTAATTATCAAAGATGAATACAAACATAAAAACACTGGGCGAACTAAAGAAAAGTGGCTATAAACCGGTTTCAGTAAAAGAAGAGATCAGGCGTAACCTGGTCAGAAAACTACAGGACAAAGAAGGCACCTTCCCCGGTATTATCGGTTATGAAGATACCGTGATCCCCGATACGGAAAGGGCCTTACTGTCGAGGCACAACATCCTTTTCCTCGGCCTGCGCGGCCAGGCCAAAACCCGCATGGCCCGCCAGATGACCGACCTCCTGGATGAATACATTCCCGTAGTGGAAGGCTCCGAAGTAAACGACGATCCCTTCCACCCATTGTCGCGCTACGCCAAAGACCTGATCGACGAAAAAGGTGATCAGACCCCCATCACCTGGCTTCACAGGAGCGCACGGTACGGCGAAAAACTCGCCACCCCGGATGTTTCCGTGGCCGACCTGGTAGGCGATATAGACCCTATCAAAGCCGCCAACATGAAACTCAGCTATGCAGATGAAAGGGTGATCCACTTTGGTATCATTCCCCGCTCCAACCGCGGCATCTTCGTGATCAATGAGCTGCCCGACCTGCAGGCGCGTATACAGGTATCCCTGTTCAACATCCTCCAGGAAGGCGATATCCAGATCAGGGGCTTTAAAGTAAGGATGCCGCTGGATATCCTGTTTATTTTCACGGCTAACCCGGAAGACTATACGAACCGTGGCTCCATTGTTACGCCGCTGAAAGACAGGATAGAAAGCCAGATCATTACGCACTACCCTAAAACAATTGAAAATTCCCTGCTCATCACCGAACAGGAAGCCGATATACATGAAGACCAGCAAGCTAAAGTGCAGATTGCCGACATGGTAAAACGTCTGATCGAACAGGTATCGTTTGAGGCGAGGGCCAGTGAATATGTGGACAAGAAAAGCGGTGTATCTGCCCGCTTAACCATTGCCGCTTATGAAAACGCGGTAAGCGCAGGCGAGCGCCGCGCCATCATCAACAAGGAGAAAGAAACACAGGTGCGCATTGCTGATCTGCAGGCTATTATCCCTGCTATTACAGGTAAAATTGAGCTGGTATATGAAGGCGAACAGGAAGGCCCCCTCCAGGTAGCCCACAACCTGCTTGATAAAGCCATCCGTACCCTCTTTGCCATCTACTTCCCGAACCCGGACTCCTTTAAGAAAAAGAAAGCCGGCTCCCCTGCGGAAAACCCCTACCGCAGCGTGATCCAGTGGTTCGATAAAGGCAATTCTGTACAGCTTCTGCAGGATATCAGCGATAAACAATATGAGGCCACCCTCAGTAAAGTGGAAGGGTTGAGAGATCTTATCAAAGCCCGCTTCCCTAAAGCCAACAATAAGGAAGCTCTGCTGCTGATGGAATTCGTACTGCACGGTTTATCGTCCTATTCACTCATCAGCAAAAAAGTAGTGGAAAACGAAACCCGCTTCAGCGACCTGCTCGGCACCATGATGAACTTCAGCCTGGGCGGCGAAAGCGAGGAACCCGAGGAATAGCGGAGGGGATCGCCTCCGGTGATTGTCCTGGAGCAGGATTACGCTGATTATACTGATTATTCTGATTGATCATTTTGAATTTTAATGGATTTGGGGAGATATAAGCGAATGTTTTCGCTCATATCTCCCCAGATCTTTTAAGATCATCTATAAAATCTAAAAAACAAAATCAAACAAATCAGTATAATCAGCGTAATCAGCGTAATCCTGTTCCAAGACAATTTCCCGCGCCGAAGGCGCGCACCCGCTTATATCTCCCCAATGTTCGCCAAATTTCAGCAATAAAATCAGCGAAATCAGTGAAATCATCATAATCCTGAGTAAGACAATCTCCACATTTTTCCCTATTTTGTATTTTTAATTGTCATTTTAACAATTCCACAAACGTTTTATTACATGAACAATTCCCGTAGAAACTTTATCAAATCCGCCTCCACCCTGATGGCCGGGGCAGGATTGGCATCCGCGCTGCCCGCCGGGTTGCATGCATTTCCGCTACGTACCGTAGCGCCCAGCGACCGCCTTAACGTAGCTGCCATAGGCATTAACGGTATGGGCTGGGCCGACCTTACTTCTTTGCTGAAAAACCCGGCCGCACAATGCGTAGCGCTCTGCGACGTAGACAAAAACGTGCTGGACAAAAGGGTGGCAGAGCTGGCACAAAAAGGCATTAAGGTAAAGGCCTACAGCGATTACCGCAAGCTGCTGGAAGACAAGAATATTGATGCCGTGGTAATTGGCACCCCCGATCACTGGCATTGCCTGCAAATGACGGATGCCTGCTCCGCCGGCAAAGACGTGTATGTAGAAAAGCCGATGGGCAATTCTATTGTAGAATGCCGCTCCATGGTAGCAGCGCAGCAGAAGTACAATCGCGCTGTGCAGGTAGGCCAGTGGCAGCGCAGCCAGCAGCACTTCAGGGATGCTATCGAATTTGTGCACTCTGGTAAGCTTGGCCAGGTACGCCTCGTAAAAGCATGGGCTTATATGGGCTGGATGAAGTCTATCCCCGTAAAACCGGATGGCACGCCACCTGCAGGCGTGGATTATAAAGCCTGGCTGGGACCCGCCACTACCCGCCCCTTCAACCCTAACCGTTTCCATTTCAACTTCCGCTGGTACTGGGATTATGCCGGTGGCCTTATGACCGACTGGGGCGTTCACCTGCTCGATTATGCGCTGCTGGGTATGAAGTCCGCTGCGCCCAAATCCATTATGGCCGCAGGCGGTAAATTCGCTTATCCTGACGATGCTGCTGAAACGCCGGATACACTCACCACTGTATATGAGTTCGATGGCTACAATATCCAGTGGGAACAAGCTATCGGCATTGATGGCGGCCCTTACGGACGCGATCACGGCATTGCCTTTATTGGCAATAACGGCACACTGGTACTGGATCGTGGCGGATGGGAAGTGATACCCGAAAAAGGAAAAATGGAAGCTGTGCCACGTCAGAAATCAGTGGATAATGGCCTCGACCTTCATACCACCAACTTCGTGGAAGTAGTGAAATCCCGCAAACTGGACGACCTCCATGCTTCCGTACAGGTAGGCTCCCTGGTAGCTACCACCGCACAGATGGGTAATATCGCCTATCGTACCGGCAAAAAAATATACTGGGATCAGGCATCAGGCAAATTCACCGACAGCGACGCCAACAAACTGTTAGCAGCGCAATACCATAACGGGTATCATCTGCCTAACGTTACTGCCTGAACGAAAATATCTTCTTAACATCTTTATGAAAAAATATAAAAGACATATGCGTACGTTACTGCTATCTGCCTGTACCCTGCTCACGGTGGCTGCCACCGCGCAAAACAAGCAGATGAAACCGGAAGAAACAGAAGTTTGGGAGCCGGTGCCAAAAGTAATTACACCGGGCACAGAAACCCTTACCGCGCCTTCTGATGCCATTATACTTTTCAACGGTAAAAACCTTGACAGCTGGGAATCGGAAAAAGGAGGCCCTGCAACATGGGAAGTAAAAGATGATGCGATGACCGTTACAAAAGGAGGAGGCGTTATCAAAACAAAGCAACAGTTTGAAGACTTCCAGCTGCATATTGAATGGCGCACGCCCGCAGAAGTAAAAGGTGAAAGCCAGGGACGCGGCAACAGCGGCGTTTTTATGCAGGAGCAATACGAACTGCAGGTGTTGGATAACTACAACAACCGCACCTATTCCAACGGGCAGGCCGGCAGCTTTTACAAACAAAAAATTCCCCTGGTAAATGCCTGTAAAAAACCAGGCGAGTGGCAAACCTATGATGTGATCTGGACCGCTCCCCGCTTCAACGACGACGGTTCCCTGAAATCCCCGGCGAGAGCCACCGTACTGCAAAACGGCGTACTGGTACAGAATAATGTGGAGCTGGAAGGTAAAACAGAATATATAGGCAAACCAACCTATGTAAAACACGGTGCTAAATCTCTTGCACTGCAGGACCACGGTAATCCCGTAAGCTTCAGGAATATCTGGATAAGACCCCTGTAAGCCATCTCCTTAAAAAAAGCAGCGAAGGAAAAATCCTTCGCTGCTTTTTTTTAAGTTAAAGTGTCGGCCGCCTCGATATTCAATGATAAATACACCGCATCACTGATGGGATTATCGTAATACGCTGCTATCGGCTGAAACCCAAGCGACGTGTACAAATCAATTGCAGGGCGCATATGCGCCAGTGTATCCAGCAGGATCCGCTTATAACCAAGCTCCCTGCTTTCTGTAATAGCCGCGCTGGCAAGGGCTTTTCCCACACCATGGCCTTTAAATGCGTCCTTTACGAAAAGACGCTTCATTTCTGCAGTACTGTTGTCGAATGATCTGATGGCCACACATCCGGCCAGTTGCCCGTCTACCAAAGCCAGGAACAACGCTCCGGTGGGAGCCACATACACACCCGGCAGGTTCGTTAGCTCATCTTCAAATTGCTGAAAGCTAAGGTCTACATTCAGCCAGTTGGCATATTCGCGGAAAAGCAGCTTCACCTGGTTCAGGTGCTTGGAATCTTCGGCGGTTACTTTAATAATCTCTGTCATAACCACTTCTTTTTAATGTATATAAAACGCAACAAGCCTTCTGCATGCAGAAGGCTTGTTGACCGGAAAATGTTGGCAGCTCCATGTTTTAATAGAAAATGCCGCCGATATCTTTATTATCAATTACACGCGCTGTGTTTAGGTAGCTATAGTAAATTATTGATAAATCTCTTGCCTTCTGATAACCTCACCTGCCTCTTGCGGGGTATGCAATATAAGCTTTTGAGTTGACATTTCAACATAGTTTGTATTATTTCTTTTTTATCCCGGTAAGCAGCCACCGGCGTGTATTTCAGCGCCAATAGCAGGATCGGGGCAGGAGGTAAAAAAGAAAAGCCGCGGTTCACGCGGCTTTGAGAAAGATATCCGGAGGTTCCGAGCGGATTCGAACCGCTGTACGAGGTTTTGCAGACCTCTGCCTAGCCACTCGGCCACGGAACCATCATTTTAAGGATGTTCGCCGGAAGTCCCCACTGGCGTACATCTCATTCGTTTTGTGGGATTGCAAAAGTAGTGAATTTCTGATAACCACCAAATATTATTTAAAAAATATCTGAAAAAATATTTTGATAATATGGCAGAACAAAGGAATATTGACACTGGAAATGTTGATTTGCGAATAATAAAAATTAGTACAAATGGATCATCGTATTGCAGAATCAGAACTGATCATCAACAGCCGCGGAGCCGTGTATCACCTGGATGTAAGACCGGATGAACTGGCTCATACTATTATCACCGTTGGCGACCCAGACCGTGTAGGTGCAGTAAGTAAGCACTTTGATAAAGTAGAAAGTAAACATCAGCACCGCGAATTTGTAACGCATACCGGCTATATCGGCAACAAGCGCCTCTCCGTGGTTTCCACCGGTATTGGCACCGATAATATCGACATTGTGCTCAATGAACTGGATGCGCTCGTAAATATAGATTTTGAAACCCGCCTGGTAAAACCGGCCCTTACTTCCCTGCAGATTATTCGTCTTGGTACGTCGGGAGCGCTGCAGGAAAGCATCCCGGTAGACAGCTTCGTGGTGTCATCGCATGGTCTTGGCCTCGACAACCTCATGAATTACTACGCATTTGAAAATACCAGCGCAGAAAAACAACTGCTGCAATCTTTCCGCGGACAGGTATTCCTGCAGCCGGGAGGCGCCAATCCATGCCTCTTTGAAGCATCCGCCGGATTGCAGGCGCTGTTCACGGAGGGTTTTCATACAGGCATCACCGTTACCTGCCCCGGGTTCTATGCGCCACAGGGGCGCGTACTCCGTGGCACCCTGTCGAACCCCGACCTGATCGATCACCTCACTAATTTTAACTACGAACATCACCGCATCACCAACTTTGAAATGGAAACCTCTGCCATCTACGGCATGGGCCGTGTACTGGGGCATGAATGCCTTTCCATCAGCGCTATCGTTGCCAACCGTATCCGCAAGGAATTCAGCAAAGATGGCGGTGCTGCGGTGGCGGCGCTTATTGAAAAAGGGCTCGGTGTGATTGCGGCTATGTAGTCGCCTCCGGCGACTACGCGGATGTTGTCTGACTCAGGATTAAACTGATTTTGCTGATTAGCCGGATTTTATTTTTTTGATTTTAAAAAGATTAAGGGAGATGAAAGCGAATATATTAGCAGATGTCTTTCTAAGGTTGTAATCGAATATACTTGCCCAATATTTTTTTAGAGGGCTGAAATTTAGAAAACTTAGGGAGATATAAACAAATATATCTATTACCAGTATCTTCAAAAATCCCTTTAAAATCAAAAAAAATAAAATAAAATAAAATCCGGCTAATCAGCAAAATCAGTTTAATCCTGAGTCAGACAACCTCCGCTCAATCGCCGAAGGCGATCTGCGTTAATTTTTTATCTTTGTACTTATGAATAACATCCACTTTTATAAATACCAGGGGACCGGCAATGACTTTGTCATTATGGATAACCGGGAAGGACAATACAACTGGCTCACAGACGAACAGGTGAATGAGCTCTGCGACCGCCGTTTTGGTATAGGCGCAGATGGTTTAATGTTGCTAAATAAAAGCGAAGAATACGACTTCGCCATGAAATACTACAATGCCGATGGCCGCGAAGGTACCATGTGCGGTAACGGCGGCAGATGCCTCGCTGCATTTGCCCATAAAATGGGCGTAGGCGACGGTAACCTCTATTTCATTGCAGTAGACGGCGAGCACCAGGCCACTATGGACGGCAACAACTGGGTGAACCTGAAAATGCAGGATGTGGACTACGTAGAACATGGCCCCCTCTATTATTATCTCAACACCGGTTCACCACATTTTGTAAAATATGTGGAAGATGTACAGGCTGTGGATGTGTTCAACGAAGGCCGCGGTATCCGCTATAACGACCGGTTCGCGGCAGAAGGCACCAATGTGAACTTCGTACAGAAATATGAAAACGGCATCTTTGTACGCACCTATGAAAGAGGTGTGGAAGATGAAACCTATTCCTGCGGTACCGGCGTAACCGCCGCTGCACTCACCTTTGCAGGCGCCGAAGAAAAAGAATACATCGTACCCGTGCAAACCCTGGGCGGCCAGCTGGAAGTACGCTTCACCAGAACAGGTGAGCGCACTTTTGAGAACATCTGGCTCTGTGGCCCGGCTACACTGGTGTTTGAAGGGGAGATATCGAAATAACTGAGCGTATAAAAAGGAAGCCGCCACGAAAACGAGGCGGCTTCCTTTTTATATCCATGACCTTATTTTCTTTTGAATACCTTGTTGCTCACCTTCCGTATTGTAGCCGCCACAGTATGATTAATATCTTCCGATACCTGCATTAACAAAATAGCCCCGCCGAACAACACCAGGAATAACAATCCGTGCACCGCAATACTGATAAAAGGATGCCCTGTGGAAGGCAACAGCCTGCATACATAATAAATAATCACACTGGCTGCTATTGCTTTCAGCGTATTGATGGAAAATGGCTGCAACCCGAAACGCCTACGGATAAACAATAAACGGATCCCGTTAAATACAAACTGGGAAATCATCAGGGAGTAACCCGAACCTACCATCCCATATCTTTTTATCAGGAAATAGTTCAACGGGATAGACAGGATCACCAATACGGTAGCCGATGTAAGATCAAAACGCCAGAAACGGGAAGTAGCCAGCAATTGCTGATTCACCCCGGTACCCATATCAATGATCTTCGCAATGCCCATAAAAAATACAAGGTACTTGGCCGAAGAATAGGCAGATGGCATAATCCGGTATATATCGTCAATATTCAGCCATATCTCCCAGAAGATGAAAAGCGCCGCTACCAGCTGTAAAATAGACGACTTCTTATAAATTTCATCAATCTTAGCCATGTTCTTATCCTTCCACGACTGGGCAATAATTGGCGTGGCAATGGCCGAAATGCTCCTTTGCGGCACCTGGATCAACTGCGCCATATAAGTGGCAATAGTCATGTACGCCGCTTCATCTAACCCTCCTATGCTGGCGATGATCAATGCCCCGATGTTCTGCGACAGGAGATTAAAAATAGTAGCCGATGTGAGGGAAAATGCATAGACCATCATCCGCTTATACAACCGGGTAGTAACGCTGCTCACCTTTATAGTAAAATACAGCAGTTTTTTGCGCCAGAGGTAAAGGAGCAGCAATACCAGCGCAATAATATACAGCAGGCTGAAAAGCCACATGAAAACAATAAAACTGATCAGCTTCAGTACGTATAAACCGATAATGGCCGATGTCATGATCCTGATCAGCAGCTCCTTCAGAAAGTTGGGCGCCACCGTTTCATGCCGCGACCAGCTATAGCTTTCAAATACAGAAAAGAGTACAATTCCGGTAACAAATGGGTAAACAAAATAAAAGTATTCTATAAGCAGGGGCGACTTTCCTACATATTTCCGGACAATCAGGTCCTTAAATACTACCGTACCGGCAAAAAACAAGGCCAGTCCAATCATTGTAGCGATCACCACCCACCCCATCAGGTCGTTCTTCTTCTCTTCCAGGTGATACGCGTAGTAAGGATAAAACCGGTTGATCATCAGCCCGGTGCTGAAGGTACAGAATGGCACCACAATCACCCCTATATCTCCTATGATCCTGGTTAACCCAAATTGATCCCCGCTGAAAAATATGGGAAACAGTAGCAATGTATTGATCCCGCCTATCGCAAAGCCCAGATAAATCAACACAGACGACCGCAGACTCTGATGTTTTACAACTCCCATTTATATATAAAATATTTTAACTGTTTCCTGTTGCACAATATTACGTCAAATGGAAACAGGATTCAACATTTTAACTACCTTTGCGCCCGATGATCCAGTATTTTACAAATATAGATTCCAAAACTGTTGAAATACGCCAGCCCGAAAACGGCGCCTGGGTAAATATTACCCCGCCGCTGAAACAGGCGGAGTTTGAACAGCTGTCGGAGGAACTCGATATTCCCCTGGACTTCCTCACGGACTCCCTTGATATTGACGAAAAAGCCAGGTTTGAGCTGGAGGACAATGTAAAGCTCATTGTACTGAAAACGCCTACCGAAAACAATTCGATCAATGAAAGCGAAGCCTATTATATCACCATTCCCATCGTAATTATCCTGACCCACCACCAGATCATTACGGTAAACTCTTTCGATAATACCGCCATCAAAAAATTCCTGAACACGTTTCACAACCGCTCCCCGGAGAAAAGGAATATGATGGTGCTGAAAATATTTGAGAAAGTGGTCATCAATTTCCTCGATTACCTGAAGGAAATAAACCAGCGCAGGAACATGCTGGAAGCCAAATTATACGATTCCAACCGGAACGAGGAACTGCTGGGCATTATGCGTATCCAGAAAAGCCTGGTATACTTTGTAACCGCCCTGCGCAGCAATGAGCTGCTGCTGATGAAGCTGGAACGTACCAATTTTCTGGGGCTCAACGAAGATGAAAAGGAATTCCTGCAGGACCTGATCGTAGATACTTCACAGGCGCTGGAAATGGCCAATGTGTATACCAACATCCTCAGCAGTACCATGGATGCCTTTGCCAGCATCATTTCCAATAACCTGAACGTGGTAATGAAACGCCTTACCTCCATTACCATTATCCTTACATTTCCCATGCTGGTGGCCAGTATCTATGGCATGAACGTAGATATCCCTTACCAGCACACGCTTCACGCCTTCTATATACCTATTATCCTGTCTATCGCCATTTCGGTGGTCATCAGCTGGTATTTTATGAAGAAGAAGTGGTTCTAGCCTTTATTAAACAAGCATATGCAAACAGGATTTAACGTAAGAGTATACGGCATCATGATCAACGATCAGAAACAGGTGCTGGTAAGCGATGAGTATATCCGTGGGGGTTATTATACCAAGTTCCCTGGCGGTGGCCTGGAATTCGGGGAAGGTACCCTGGAGTGCATCGTCCGCGAATGGCAGGAAGAACTGGGCCAGGATGTAAAAGTAGTGGAGCATATTTATACCACCGATTTCTTCCAGATCTCCGCGTTTGACAATGTTACACAGATCATCTCTATTTATTACCTCGTAACGCCACTATCGCCCTTCACAGCCTCCGTGGGCGCCAAGCCGTTCGACTTTACCGTACCGGAAGGCGTGGAAGAAGTGGAGCGCGCCCGCTGGATCAGCTGGGATGAGTTTTCGTCTGAAGCGGTTACATTGCCTATTGATAAAGTGGTGGCGGATATGGTAAAAGCGAAATATTGATTGTTATTCATAATTTTTAATTAAACTCATCCCTTACCCAATGAAAAAAATCACATTGTTCCTGGCAGCAGGCATTTGTTACCTTGCCTCCTGTACTGTAAGTCCCAATGATGAAACTCCCCCGGTAAATGACACAGTTAAAGTCCCGGAATTAGCTTCTACTACATCTGCCATCTCAAGGAAAAATACGAATATGGTAGACCTGTTTGGTATGAGCATTAAGAACACTCTGCTGCACCGCACCTGGTCCCCTTCAAAGGGCTGGTCGGCCTGGGAAAATCTTGGAGGATATATTACTTCCGTTCCGGCTGTGGCTTCACTAGACAGTGCATCTTTACTTATCTATGCTAAAAGTGCCGCCAACACACTGATAGAAAAAAGATGGACAGCTGCAGCAGGATGGTCTGAATGGACTGATCTGGGCGGCGCACTGGCATCCGCTCCCACGGCTATCAGCCGGGACGGTTTACAGATCAATATTTTTGCCCGCGGTACCGGCAATACGCTCATACAACGTTACTACCAACCTGGCCTGGGATGGTCTACCTGGCAGGACCTTGGCGGCAATATCAACGGCGCTCCGGCGGTTGCATCATTACATCCGGATAATGTATATGTATTTGCCAAAAGTCCGGATGGGCACCTGTTACTCCGGAAATGGGCATTGGGATTAGACTGGTTACCCTGGAGAGATCTTGGAGGAAATATTGTTTCCAGTCCTGCTACCGTTTCAAGACGTCCCTGGATCGTAAATATCTACGCGCAGCGCCCTGACAATCAAATGGCCCAGTTATATAATATTACTTCTTCGGCAAATGCGGATACCTGGTCCGATTGGCAAACCCTTGGCGGAAACATTTACGGCGCACCTGGCATCGCTGCCAGGGACGGCAATACGCTCGACATTTTCGCGTCAGGACCAGACGGAAGTTTATCCCGGATATCCTGGCAATATGGACTGGATTGGAGCGCATGGTCTGCCGTACCGAAATGATAAAATAACTAAATAAGAAGAGGGAATAAGGAACTATTTGTTCCTTATTCCCTCTTCTTTTAAGCAGTATCCGGAAGCCTTATGCCACAGGCAATTCTGGTGATGGCTCCTTCCCCATCGCCGCCGCTTTCATTTTTTTCGCGGTATCATGCCCCAGGTAACGTTCTATCCGGTGCTCCAGCAAATAGATCAGCGGTGTAAGCAATACTGCTACTACAAACTTATAACTGTAGTTCACCAGGCAAATAGCCAGTACCCGCTGCCAGCTCCAGTCGTTCCCCAGCTTAAAGGCTATATACAGTACGATAAAGCTGTCTACCAGCTGCGATACAATCGTAGATCCCGTAGCCCTCAGCCACACATGCTTATCGCCGGTGCGTTTCTTTATTTTGTGGAACACGGTCACATCCACGATCTGGCTCACCAGGAAGGCGGTAAGACTGCCCAGGATGATCCACATACCCTGTCCGAAAATACTGGTAAAGGCATTCTGCATATCGGGGATACCGGCATCTGCGCGGCTACCCTTCCACCAGCCATCAGCGGGCACGCTCATGGCTACCCAGAACATGATGAATGCGTAGGAGATCAACCCTACCGCGATGTACGAAATACGGCGCACCGCTTTTGGACCGAAGTATTCATTCACAATGTCTGTCATCACGAATTCCAGCGGCCATAGCAATACCCCTGCAGTTAAGGTATACGACAATCCGCTCTGACCAAAAAGTGTGAAGGTATGTACAGGTAATCCCAGCAGCTTCTCCAGGGAAAATAATTTACCACCAATACATTCTGCAATAAGGGCGTTTGCCACAAAGAAGCTGGTGAATATCACGAACAGTTTGGTGGGCTTATCGTTTAACAAATTCCTGAGCATCAGTAATTAACTATAAGTTGAAATATAAGGATAGCAATATTGAACAAATATAACCAGGGCGGTAATGTTTTCCATTGTATTTTTTTTAACAATAATAACACACCGCTAAGCACACACAAAAGGGCGTTCAGTGGAAAAGCAATCCCCACACCCAATACCAGTATATGATTCACTACATTATCAAAAGAATGATCATATGCTGTAACGCGCAGGATTTCACTGATTATAAAGCACAGATTGCATATAAATGCAAATTTTAAGAGGAACCGGATCCAGCGCATATTGAAATTTCGGATAAATTACAGTTATTTTTGTTTCTTTAAAACTAAATCCAAAATATCCGATGAAGCAAAACTGGCTAAAAGCCATTCTTCCACATGTTGCAGCAATAGGGCTCTTCCTCCTGCTGGCATTCGTGTATTGCGCTCCTGTTCTCGAGGGCAAAGTGGTGAATCAGAGCGACATGAAGAATGTAAAAGGAATGGCGAAAGAGGCAAAGGACTTTTATGAAGCAACCGGAGAACGTCCGTTATGGACCAACAGTATGTTTGCCGGTATGCCCTCCTACGTGATATATACAGGTCCCGGCGCCAATAAAATAGCGTACATGAACAGGATTATAACGCTGTATACGCCGGATCCTGTAAATATGCTGTTCCTGGCCATGATATCCATGTACCTGCTTCTCTGTATACTGGACTTTAAATACTGGATCCGGGTGATGGGCGCCATTGCCTTTGCATTCTGCTCGTATAATGTGATCCTCATTGATGTGGGCCACGTTACAAAGATGTACGACATTGCCCTGATGCCCGCTGTACTTGCCGGTATAGTGCTCACTTACCGGGGCCGTCTTATCACCGGCGCCGCATTAACAGCCCTGGCCACTGCCATGCTGATCTATAACAACCACCTGCAAATTATCTACTACACATTGATCATGGTACTATGCCTGGCCGTGTGTGCATTTATACATTTTTTCCGGGAGAAGCAACTGGTACAGTTCTTTAAAGCATCCGCTCTGCTGGCCGTGGCCGGCGTGCTGGCAGTGCTCACTTCTATGGATAGCCTCATGATCCTGCGGGAGTACACCAATTACACCATGCGCGGTAGCCAGTCGGAGCTTACGCTTGATAAAGATGATGTGAACCAGAAGAAATCCACCGGCCTGGATATCGACTATGCCTACGACTGGAGCTACGGTAAAGCGGAATCGGGCACTCTCCTGATTCCCGGCTATGTAGGTAACTCCTCCGGTCAGAAACTGAAAGTAAGCTCCAATTTCGGCCAGCAGATGATCAGTCTTGGCGCCAACGAAGCCCAGGTAGAACAATTCCTCAGCCAGCAAAAGCTGCCGCTCTACTACGGCGCGCAGTCGAAAGGTACCTCCGGCCCTGTGTATGTAGGTGCTATTATCTGCTTCCTTTTCGTATTATCGTTGCTGTTAGTGAAGAGCTGGCATAAATGGTGGCTGATTGCCATCACCGTTATCGGTTTTATACTGGCCTGGGGTAAAAACCTGTCGTTTATCAACGATCCGCTGTTTTACCACCTGCCGCTCTATAATAAATTCCGCGCTCCTGCACAGGCGCTGGTGTTGCCATCACTCACCTTCGTGGTGCTGGCCTGCTGGGGCTTACAGGAAATTGCCAATGGTAAGCATACCACACAGGAACTGCTGAAAAAACTGAAAGAGTCTGCCATCATCACCGGCGCATGTATCCTCGGTTTTATCCTCATCAGCTATTTCTTTGTAGGCTTTAAATCTGCCAGCGATGATAGCATGCTGCAGTATTTCTCCCAGTTGATGGGCGGCGAGGAAAATGGTAAGCTGCTTATCCGCGCACTGGAAAAAGACCGTGCCAGCTTATTGCTTACAGATGGATTGCGCTCTGCTTTCTTTATCCTTGTAGCCGCCGGCGCTATATGGGCTTATCTTACCAATAAAATGAAATGGCAGGTATCAGCCATTATTATCACTGCAGCAGTAACCATCGACCTCTGGGCGGTGGATAAAAATTACCTGGGCAGCGAAAGCTTTGTGGACGACATGAGCTATATGCAGGATCTGCAACCTTCTGCCGCTGATCAGCAAATTAAGCAGGACCCGGATCCATATTACCGTGTATTCAATCTTACCACGGCTCCGTTTGACGATGCTTCTCCTTCCTATTTCCACAAAAACATCGGCGGCTACAGCCCGGCCAAATTGTGGCTCTACCAGGATCTCATCTCACACCAGATTGCCAAAAACAACATGCATGTGCTGAACATGCTCAACACGAAGTACTTTATTGTTCCGGATCAGAAAACAGGTCAGCCTGTTGCGCAGCGCAACCCGGACGCCTACGGTAACGCATGGTTTGTTCGTGATATCGTATGGGCGCCCGATGCCAACACAGAAATGAAAACGCTGGATGCCCTGAATACCCGCGACTCTGCCGTGATCGATAAACGCTTTGAGAAACAGCTGGGCAACTTCAAACCAGGCGCCGACAGCACCGCTTCCATCAAGCTCACCAAATACGGCCTGAATAAACTGGAATACGTTTCCCGGAACAGCCAGGAAGGTTTCGGTGTGTTCTCTGAAATCTACTACCCGGCCGGATGGAATGCCTTCATTGACGGCAAACCGGCAGATATTATCCGTACAGACTATGCACTGCGTGGGCTGAAGATCCCCGCCGGCGAACATAAAATAGAAATGAAGTTTGAGCCACAAACGTTCCTGAAAGGACTGAAAATTGCTAATATCACATCAATTCTCCTGCTGCTGCTGGTAGCAGCCTCCCTGGTGTTTGAAGTGATCAGGCAAAATAAAACAGGCGTTGCTGCTGAACCTGTGGCTCCGCAAAAGACTAAAAAGTAAATGTTATCATAACATAAAAGATGAAGGGCGGAGATAATATCTCCGCCCTTCATCTTTTATAAAATAGTTTGTTTATTGTTCGCTTCTGCCTTTTTTCACCACCGGGTAAAGTGAGATCAAACTGGTATACGTTTGTATGATCTTCCATGCATTATCCCATTTCAGCCTGGATACTGCCAGCAGAAATGGCTTTCCCAAATCTTTCAAAGCGCTGAGGTAGGCTGCCGTAAGATATCGTCTTCGTATATCCATTAAAGTTACCAACCCGTGTATCTTGTAGGATTTAATGATCATTTCATCTGTTTCCTTACGGGCATGCCGGTCGTGGCAAATGGTTACAGCCGGGCATACTCCTATTTTAAACCCGTAATAAAGTATCCGCTGGGCCAGGTTACTATCTTCTCCATAATGAAAAAATAACGGATGGAATAAACCCGCTTTCTCCAGGCAGGCTTTACTCATCATCCAGGCGGCGGCATTTACAAACTCTACGGGGTAAATATCTTTCTGGGGCTCACCGGGCGCCGGTTGGCTGGCCTTGTAATACTGTGCAAACCCCGCATCCATACCGCTATAGTCACCACTCAGGTGTATGGGGCTTACCACTCCATATTCCGGGTGCTGCTCCATCACATTAATCAGCACCTCAATGGTGTTCTTTTCTGTCCAGGCGTCCTGGTTGAGCAGGAAAACATAATCCGCTCCCTGCTGTAAAGCCTGTTTAATAGCCATGTTATTCGCCTGGCCAAATCCCAGGTTTGTACCCGAACGGATCAATGTTACTTCCGGATAACCTGCTTCCAGCATAGGGATGGTGGCGTCAGTAGAGCCGTTATCCACCACGACGGTTTGCACCGGATAGCTGCCTGACCGTAAACTGTCAAAGCATCTATGTACCCATTTGGCCCCATTATAGGTGACAATAACAACAAATACTTTTTTCATTCCGGCTATTTTCTGTATTTCTCCTGCAGGAATTCAAAGAAGTAATGGGAAGGTTTCAGGTTAATGAGTTCGTACCGGTTCTTTGCAAGATCATCATAGCTCATGGCCTCAATAGCAGGCAGACTTAGATTAAGCACTGTTTCCGGGGTACCTTTGGTGATAATACCAATGCCCCAATCGCTGTCGATAGTAAACACCTGCAGATCCTTGCGGGTCCTTAGCATGGCAATCGACTTCCACACATCACCAGTCCAGGCTCCGGTCCAATCCGGGATTTCCCCTTTGGCAGCTTTCTCCAGCACTTCCTGCTGTGCCGCGCCTACCGGCGATTCGCAGGCAGCATTTGGAGGATTCACATCATGCACCACAATAAAACCGCCATCATTCAGGTATTCGAGGCAGTTTACAATATCCTGGTAACATTGTTTGTAAGTATGTAAACCATCTACAAATGCCACATCAATACCATCCTGGCGAAGCATAGCTTTCTGATCTGCGAAAAACTGGTCGCTTGTTACCTGGAAATACTTTGCGTTGCCCGGCTTCAGCTTTGTGCGTAACCAGGCCCTGAAGGGAAACCTGAATTCAGGATCTACCGCAATTTTTGCTTTTACCGGCGCATCCAGGGAGAAGAAAACATAACCGGTATCCACTCCTATTTCTACATAAACTTTAGCCTTTGTTCTCTGTAACAGAGATTTAATGACAGCAATGCGATTCATTATAATGGTTTAATTTTTTAAATCATTCGCTCCTCAAAAAAACGCCCTTCACAAGATAGACATCATTTCCAATATACAATATTCGTTACGGTTCATTTTACCGAAGCGCTAATACTTTTTGCGGATCAAATATCTGCCGGCAATAAACAGGTGATTCACCAGGTTGGCCAGCTTACCATAGTAATGATCCAATATCCTGTACCGCTCCTTCCACGCCAGCTGCTGGTGCTGCTTTGAAGTGCCACCCACCCTGAACCTCGCTACTACCTGGTGCGTATTACATATCTTATGCGACGCCTTCAATGTACGGATCATCCAATCGATATCCGCACATACACGATATTGCAGGTCGTATAACGGGCTCAGACTACGGCGGACCATATAAGCCTGGTGCGATACTACCATGCCATGTTTCAGACTCTTCCAGGTAAGCTGCTCCGGCACGCGGTGCGGCGTTTGTTCAGACCTCAGCCCTATGTCCTGTCCGTTCTCATCCATAAACATAGCTTCCCCGTAATACACGTCAGCATCCTGGCAGGTGGCCAGCATCCTGCTGATCACATCCGGCGAAGCCAGTACATCATCTGCATTGAGAAACAACAGGTACTCGCCTGTAGCAAGTTGCATGCCTTTATTCATGGCATCGTATAATCCTTTATCTTTTTCGGAGATCACGGTGGCAATACGGGAGCGGTATTTTTCAATCACTTCCATGGTATTATCACGCGAAGCACCATCCACAATGATGTACTCGATGTGCGGATAGGTTTGCTCCAGCACGCTTTGGATGGTGTTTTCAATAAATTTCCCGGCATTGAAACATACTGTGATAATGCTCAGTACCGGGGAAGATGCTTTGTTCATGTATCTGTTGATTGCGGGTTCCTTACTACCGATTGAAACAGCTGATAGTACTGTCCGGCTACTACTTTCATTCCGAAATACTGCTCTATATATGCCCTTGCGGCCTGGCCAAACTGCCGGCAGGCATCAGGATGCTGCAGGAGCCTGAGCGTTTGTGCGGCAAACTGTTGCTGGTCGCCAGGCGGGATCACGTATCCTGTTACGCCATCCTGCACTATTTCCCGGCATCCGCCCACATCAAAGGTAATACAGGCCGTTTCACAACTACCCGCTTCTATCAGCACGTTGGGGAGGTTATCTGCCTTGGTGGGATAAAAGAAGATATCGCTGGCGCTGTAGCATTGCATCATTTTCCCTGTATCCTTTACATAACCGGTATATACGCATTCCAGGTGTTTGAACGTTCCGGGAAGCTCATCTCTGCCTATCATGAGCAGGTATACTTTCCGGTCCAGCTGTGCATCCAGCAGGTGTAAAATATTGAGCAGTTCAGCACCGCCTTTAAACTCGCTGGCAAACAGCCGTTCAGATACAAACGTGATCACGGGCGCATCTGCCGGCAGACCCAGCCCCTGGCGGGATACTGTTTTATCCTGCGGGCGGAAATAGTTAGTATCAATGGGATTGGGAATATGATACAGCGGTTTGTTCTTTGTAAGCGGACTTTCCGCGGTCATGTTATACAACCAGCGGGAAGGCGATACAATATGCAGGTCGCTGCCGGCATAAAGCTTTTGTTTTCTTTTGATAAGGTAATTGCCGGTAGGCAGCCCCATGGCGGGAGAGCGCCGGTGCTCTCCTTTGCCGGCCCTGCCGTTTTTCCAGGAGGTATCTCCAAAGGTATGCGCTGCGTTGCCGGTAATGGCCCACATATCATGCAGGGTCCATACAATAGGTGCAATGGCAGACAAGCGTGGCAAGAGCGAGGCATCAAAATATCCGCCATGAATATTGTGCAGGCTGATCACATCCGGCTGGTAAGCCTGAGCGTGCCGCATGATGGCGGAAGTAGAGAACGGGAAATACAGGTATTGCAGTCCGGCCCGGTTACTCAATACGTTGAGCCCCCTTTCAATAACGTTGCGCACCGTACCCGGACGGGTGGACGTTGCACGGGAGGAAGCGGTATGGGTGCCCACCAGGAAATTGTTGGAGGTATGATAATATTCCTCCAGCCCGGCTGCGATCCTTTGCGCCGCTATGGCAGCGCCTCCGCTGTTCTCATATTTATTGATAAAAAGTACTTTCACCGGCTAGTATTTAAAGAACTGTTGCATTTGCTGACGGAATATATCCGGTGGCCAGTTGCGCACCAGGATGCGCGGAAGCGCATACGGATTGCTCCAGCTGTGCACCTGCCCGTGGTAGTTGGCGCATACCATTTGCAGTCCCAATGCCTTGCATGCTTTGATACTGTCGGCATTATAATAACGTTTGGTGCCCAGGAATTTTCTTCCGCCGAAAGGATAGGAAAAGTGTACCTGCGGATAGCCCAGCACACTTTCCAGGATCTCTTTAGACATGCCTATTTCGGTATACTGCTCCTGATAGCTCAGCATGCCCACAGCCGGGTGGCGGTGGGTATGACAACCAATAGCGGCATAGTCGCTGCTGTCCATGGCCTTTAATTCCTCCCAGGTCATTAACCGGTGGGAAGCGCGGCCTGTAGCTGTTTGACCAGACCATTCATACAGTTGTTGCATGGCCGATTCTATTTCCGCGGGTTTGCAGAAACGCAGTACCTGCTGCAGTGCGTAATAGGTTTCACGTATGGCCGTCAGCGTGCCGGTGGCATATTGCATCCTCTGTCCGTTGATGGTGATCTGCAGCACCGGCGGCAGGTTGCCGGATGTGAGCAATACTCTCTCCAGGTCGTCCCACCACAATTCGTAAGCGGTATCGATCTTTGAAGTAGTGATATAAAACAGGGCCGGCGCCTTATGTTTTGTAAGCAAAGGCAATGCCTCGTGATAATTATCTGCATAGCCATCGTCGAACGTCACAAATACTGACCGTTGCGGGAAGGCTTTTTTATTTTTTACATGATAGAGGAACTGATCTGCATCCAGCAGGTTATAATCAGTGGCCAGGTGCGCAAGATGCGAGTCGAAATGACCGGGTGTAACAGAAAGGTCCTGTGGATCCTGTTGCAGGGTGGTTACCCGGTGGTACAATAAAATTACCGCCGGTTGCTGCACTTTGTTGGCTACATAGTGCATCACTGAAAATATTTTTTTACTCAGGTCTCCCATCGGGTGCTGCTACATTTTATAGGCGTATACATTCAGCTGCATGTCCATAGTATCGTTTACCGCCTTATTAACAAAGGGGGAAGATCTTTCGGTTGCTGATTCAATGAAATACCTGAAGCCGTTCCGTTGAAGAATTTCCAGGATATCTCCCAAACCCTGCGGTGTTTTATTAAAGGAATGATATTCTATGAAGATATTCTTTACAGCAGCCAATGCCCCGTCGCAATCCTTTATCACCGCCACTTCTGCCCCTTCAATATCCATTTTGAGAAAGTCCACAGTTCCCGCCTGTTCCAGCATACTTCTCAACCGCACGGTTGGTACGGTTACTTTAGTACCGCTTCCCTCCCCGAATACACTGCCTCCATCTGCATGATCAGTATAAAAGGTAATGCCATCCTCGTTGGTCCATACGGCCCTGTCCACTACAGTAACGCCGGTGAGGTTATTTTTCCTGAGATTATCGCTGAGGACACCCGCTATAAACGGGTCTGCTTCAAAGGCGGTAATCCGTGCCTCAGGGAACAGCGACTTAAAATAAATACAACTAAGCCCCACATTAGCGCCACAGTCAAAGATCACCGGCGCTTTATTGCTGCTTTCAAACTTGTATACGTTGGTAAAAAATATCTCTTTATACTGGAATACAAAGGAAGGGCCATCTACAATATTAACATGATAATGCAGGAAATCAGCAGGCGCCTGCTTTTCTATCCGCTGCTGGTAATGCTTACGGTGTAAACGTAAAAACTCCCGGTAATACCTGTTGCTGACAACCTGTTTAATCTTCTGCAGATTTTCACTGATCAATCCCATGTAGTCTTTTTTTTGCTTTAATGGTAATTATTACCGGATATACCGGGTCATTAAAATCCAATTCTGCGGCCGTTAATTCTTCTGTCACAATGCCCTGCAAAATAGCCGTGCAGGTAAGCACATTCCCGGAGGAAGATACTTCAATATTCTCTTCTCCAAAAACCTCACCGAATGCTTTAGCGGCCGACTGGGTAGTAAATCTCCAGTAATCCCCCCATTGCTTCATGTCTGTAGCAGATAACTGCGTAATACCTGCCAGGGTGGCCAGTAATACGCCTCCTGGTTTAAGCAGGTAATAAGCGCCGGCTATGGCCGACTTAAAATCATAAATAAAATTGAAGGTTTGTGTGCAGATAAAACAGTCGATCCGGTTTTCAGGCAAAGTACCCGGGTTGGTAAGATCTCCCACAATGGTTACCTGGGGCTCCTGCTTCATATGCAGCACCTCATAGGTGTGCACTCCATGGCCAAACTGCCTGGAATATTTACTTTCCGCTATTTCCAGTACGCTCCCGGAAATATGGGCGGTGTTGGCTTTCAGAAACTGTTCTATATAGTAGCGGTCCACCGGCGTGCCCCGGTCGAAGCCAAAAGTAGTGGATAGCGGCTGCAGGCTTCTCAGGCTGGTCCATGATAGTGGCGAAACCGTATTCCTT
The DNA here is from genome assembly GCF_036569185.1 of Chitinophaga sp. Taxonomy (GTDB): domain Bacteria; phylum Bacteroidota; class Bacteroidia; order Chitinophagales; family Chitinophagaceae; genus Chitinophaga. The sequence continues at coordinate 1,862 of NZ_DATCRD010000402.1, read as the reverse complement.
TTAAGGCGCTTTAATATCTTCCTGAGCAGCTTAACCATTCTTAGTAATTTTTCTCCAGAATTTAATGATCCTCTGTTTCACTTTTGCCTTAATGGTCATTCCCGCATTGCGTCTTAAAAAAGTACCGAACTTTTTTTCTATCAGCAGGTAGTTGCTTACAGGAATATCTTCCACGGGAATTCTTCCCTGGTAAATTTCTGTGTAGGTATAATCGTATTCCATAAAATGGTGGGTGGCACTGGCTACGTTGCCATCATGCCTCACCAGCGATTTCACGGGATAAAGGGTAAGCATATCATTCAGGTAAGCAGTAGCCCTCCAGCGAATAGCCCAGGAGCTCACCTTTCCATTTTTCTGCTGGTGCAGCATCCTGAAAAAAGGATAACCTCCCCAGAAATCAAAGGCTTTTTTCAGCCCGCTTTCCTTTATTTTTTCAATGACGGTTTCTGTATCTCTTTCAAACTTGTTCCAGGCCCTCGACCAGGTGCCCCATCCCAAACAGCCGGGATCATGGATCATAAAAGTGGCTGGTTTATAATCCGCAGGCATCTCGATCGGATAAAGATAACCGTGAACAGCAATCACTTTTTCGTTCTGCTCATATTTCCAGAGGCCATCGTTCATGTATTGCAGAAAATAAGGGGACACTGCCAGGTCATCTTCCAGCACAATTACTTTCCCATGCTTGTTGATCACTTCAGTAACCCCATCTATCACGGAAGTAGCCAGGCCTTTGTTCTTTTCAGCTTCCAGTATTACCACTTCCTTACACCATTGCCTGCTGCGTACTACCTCCCGTGCCTGCTTTACCAGCGCCACCTGTTCGGGGGTAGCATTGGCTTTGGGACCATCGCAATACACATAAAGCGTGCTCTCTCCTGCCTCCCGGTTTTCACTCAGGTGCTGTAAAGTGCTCAGTGTCAGCTCTGGCCGGTTGTATACGAATAATACGATGGGAGCAAGTTCCATGATATGAAAAAGTACTGCGCAGTGCAGTTGTTAGGTTAAAACGGTAAAAATCGTATAAAAATAACAATAAAACAAATGTGTAGAAGTGGCTATAGTCGTCCTCCGCCGGCAAAGTAACGTTTCCAGTAAGGCTCATTCAGATCGCTGATCATGACGCCGGCGCTGGTGGAGGCGTGAACAAATTTATCATTCTCCAGGTAGATGCCTACATGGGAGATCCGCTTATGATGAATCCTGAAAAACACCAGGTCGCCTTCATGCAGTTCATGTGGCTTTACTCTTTTCACCTGTGTATACAGGTCGGCGGAATTACCGGAAAGCCCCATCTGGAACACGGTGTTCATGAGCGTATTTACAAAACCGGAGCAGTCGATACCGTCACGTGTTTTGCCACCAAGGCGATATGGAGTGCCGTACCAGTCGTCGATAAAGCTATATAATTTCTGATTCAGTACATCCTCCACAGCAACATCCAGCAATTGCGCATATTTGAATTGCCAGCTCTGTGCATTCTCCAGGTTGGCGCTGCCCCTGGTGATATTCCTGCTGATGCTGATATCCCGGTTATTATCACGGGAGGCGTTGCGGACAGGCCGTTTTGTGGCAATGCCATCTATAAATTCAACCCGGTTATTGTTAGCGGTAGCTGGTACGCTGGTCTGTTTTTTAGCAGTACCTTTTTTTAATGAAGCGCAGGAACTGAGCGATAATGCACATATCGATAATTTCACAAGCAGGTGTCCCTTTACTCTGATCATAAGCGTCTGGCTAAATTTTCGCTAAAATACAAATATATAGGGATTTACAAATGTGGATTTTGCGTACCGCCTTCGGCGATGCGAAATTTGTCTTGGTTCAGGATTACGCTGATTATACTGATTAGCCTGATTTTA
>NZ_DATCRD010000401.1:0-29195 GCF_036569185.1 Chitinophaga sp. | reverse complement strand
CCGCCAATGTAGTGATAGAATTATATAATACAGACGGCGCACAGGGCGCTGCCCGTGGAGCCGCTATTGGAGCCGGTTATGTAAGCGCTGCCGATGCTTTCCGGGGCATGGAATGTCTCGCCGTAATAGAGCCGGAGGCCGCATTGCAAGCCCAATACCGGGATGTGTATGGCAACTGGCTGAACGGACTGAATACCCTGTTGCACTAACCCAGATCCAGCATTTTAAAACCACATTAGTTATGAGTATTACATTAGGAAACAACGAGTATTTCAAAGGAATTGGTAAAATACCCTTCGAAGGACCACAGTCCGATAATCCGCTGGCGTATAAATGGTATGATGAAAATCGTCTCATTGCAGGCAAATCCATGAAAGAACTGTTCCGTTTTGCCGTATCCTACTGGCATACCTTCTGCGGAACCGGGGGCGATCCTTTTGGTCCGGGCACCAAACAGTTCCCCTGGCTTACCTCCCAGGATGCCAATCAGAGCGCTAAAGATAAGATGGACGCGGCTTTTGAGTTCATTACCAAAATGGGCCTCCCTTATTATTGCTTCCATGATGTGGACCTGGTAGATGAAGGCGCCACTGTAGCGGAATACGAAAGCCGTATGCAGCAGATCGTTGCCTACGCCAAACAGAAACAACAGGCCAGTGGGGTTAAGCTGCTATGGGGAACTGCAAACGTTTTCAGTAACCCGCGCTATATGAACGGCGCTGCCACCAACCCCGACTTCGCCGTGTTGGCTTATGCCGGTGCACAGGTGAAAAACTCACTGGATGCCACCATTGCATTAGGTGGAGAAAACTACGTATTCTGGGGCGGCCGTGAAGGCTACATGACCCTGCTCAATACCAACATGAAACGCGAACAGGAGCACCTGGGCCGTTTCCTGGGCATGGCCCGCGATTACGCACGGGCACAGGGTTTCAAAGGAACGTTCTTTATAGAGCCTAAACCCTGCGAACCTACCAAACACCAGTACGACTATGACGCAGCCACGGTAATCGGCTTCCTGCGCCAGTTTGGGCTCGATAAAGATTTTAAACTGAACCTTGAAGTGAATCACGCCACACTGGCAGGGCACACCTTCCAGCATGAGCTGCAGGTAGCCGCAGATGCAGGCATGCTGGGCAGCATTGATGCCAACCGCGGAGATGCGCAGAATGGCTGGGATACCGACCAGTTTCCTACCAACCTCAATGATCTTATTGAAAGTATGCTCGTAATCCTTGAAGCTGGCGGATTTGCCGGCGGCGGTGTAAACTTCGATGCAAAAACCCGTCGCAATTCCACCGACCTGGAAGACATCTTCCACGCGCATATCGGTGGTATCGATACTTTTGCCAGAGCTGCTATCGTTGCAGAAAAAGTGCTCACTGCCACTCCCTATAAAAAATTCCGTCAGGACCGTTATGCTTCCTTTGATAGCGGGAAAGGACAGGAGTTTGAAGCAGGTAAATTAACACTGGAAGACCTCCGGAATTTTGCTGCAGCAAACGGAGCACCTAAGCAAACCAGCGGCAAACAGGAATGGTTGGAAAACCTGATCAATGCAAGTATTTAAAATACCATTTGGGATTTCGCCGGTAAATTATCAACTAACAACAAACAGCTGTTATCAATTAATCATGGAGCGAAATCCCAAAATGTTTTATATTTTCTTCCAAAATTATGAACAATGAAATTTGGCATCCATTCTTTTCAAGAGGCAGGATTTGATATCATTGCGCTCCAGGATCTGGAAACAGGAACACAGGTGGAAATAATACCTTCTTTCGGCGCATTGCTACATGCTTTTAAAGTAAAACACGCAACAGGAAACCTGAACCTGATAGACAGCTACAAGGACCTTAGCGACCTGGAAGCCAATCTGCGCACCAGCTTTAAAAGTGTAAAGCTTAGTCCGTATGCATGCCGCATGAAAGACGCACAGTATACCTGGGAGGGTAAATCTTACAGCATCCAGAAAACACTGGCCCCCGGAAACGCTATCCATGGCCTGTTATACGACGCCCCTTTCACAGTAACCGCACAGCAGGCGGATGATCAGCAGGCAGCTGTAACCCTTACCCATCATTTCAAACAAACAGATGATGCCGGTTATCCTTTTGCGTACGATTGTATAGCTACCTTCACCCTGCTGGCCGGTAATGAGCTGCAGTTGAGCACTACCCTTGTAAATCAGAGCGGTACTACCATTCCTGTAATGGATGGATGGCATCCCTATTTCACCACCGGTACCCCCGCAGATGAATTGGTACTCACCTTTGCGTCCAAAGAGATAGTGGAGTTCAACGAAAAACTGCTGCCCACAGGAAGAGTATTGCCATATACTGAATTTGCTGCCGGCAAGCCGTTGAAAGGAGTGGAGCTGGATAATTCTTTTGTACTGGATCTTACAAAGCCACAACCGCTGGCTACCATCCACGATCCGAAGAAAAATATCAACATTGCTTTCTATCCTGAAAACAGTTACCCGATCCTCCAGATCTATATACCACCGCACCGTACCAGCATAGCAGTAGAGAACCTCAGTGGGGCCCCGGATGCCTTTAACAACGGGATCGGACTGGTTCAGCTGGCTGCCGGTGAAAGCAGGGTTTTTACCACCCGTATCAAGGTATCTTTATAAGTGAACCAGCCGATGGCATATTCTTTGGCTTCTCCTCTTCCATAGTAACCCGATTATATCACCATATAAACTGAGAGATTATGGACAAGTTAGAGATCAAAGGAAAATGGAATGAATTAAAAGGTACGCTGAAACAAAAGTACGCCGACCTGACCGATGACGACCTGTTATATGAAGAGGGACAGGAAGATAAGTTGATCGGAAAGCTGCAGCAGAAGCTGGGTAAAAGCCGGGAGGAAGTGATCGATTTACTGAAGTCTGCCTGATTGGACAACCTGGAATTTAAATACAGTGATCCTTCTGCCCCTGGCAGAAGGATTTTTGTTTTTTTTAACACCCTGGCATTTTCTTTAATTTGTACCTTGTCGGGGTAGATGAACAATGTCTATACTGATCTGTTTGTAAGAGAAAGGAGGGGATTCAGCTGTTAAAATTATTATATTCTATATGAATGTTTTTATACGCATCATAGCACTAGGCTGTATATTCAGTATGGCATTTGCTCCAAAGGTACAGGCCCAGGTAACCGTTACCGGGATGATTTCAGACAGTAACAGGCTGGTGCTGCCCTATGCTACGGTCAGTAATCTTAACTCGGGGAAGCGTTCGCTTTCCGACCAGGGTGGTTACTATAAGATAAGCGCTTCCCGCAACGACCGGCTCGTGGTCACCTTTGTGGGATATAAGCCGGATACGGTGATCGTTACCCAGTCGTCCGGCACTCAAACCATTAACATAGTAATGGAATCGGCCGGTAAATTCCTGAAAGGAGTTGAAATCACTTCCCAGTATACCCCTTACCAGATAGATTCCATGGAGAGGCGCAACCAGTATGGGTATATCCTCGATAATCCTAACAAGCCATTGGCGGGCGGCAGCACGCCGGAGGGAGCCGGTATCGTGTTCAGCCCCATCACCCGTTTCTCAAAAAGAGAAAAACAAAAACGGCAGTTTAAGGAGAATTATGAGAAAATGGAAAGAGAAAAGTTTATCGACTCCCGCTTTACACCGATATTGGTGAGCCGGGTAACCGGGCTTAAAGGAGATTCACTCCAGTTATTTATGCGGGACAATTATCCTGATTATAATACCATGCGCACTATCAATAACAATGATCTGCTTTACTGGATCACGGATAAGTATAAAGCCTGGATGAAGAAGTAGCCAGGTATACATAAAAAGAGAGCGGGGTATAACAATTGTTACACCCCGCTCTTTTATTTTAAGGATTGATATTTCAGTTATACACCTTCACCATATATACAAAGTCTTCCAGTTTCTTAATCTGGTCTACCCGGTTCATGCCTTCCAGGCGGCTCTTATGGTTCCAGTCTTTCCGGGCTTGTTTGTCTTTCGGCATCTCATCCAGCAGGTGTTTAAGGTGGGCCGATTTTACAGCAAAGGCAATACCATCGGAGGTAGTTTGTTTACCGGTTACTATTCCCACTACATCTCCTTTGTTGTCGAGCAGGGGAGCTCCGCTGTTACCAGGATTTACCGGGATGGACACCTGGTAGGCGGTAGTGTCTCCGTTGAAACCTGTTTTGGCGCTGATATAACCTTTGCCATAAACAATTTCATCGCGAGGGAAGCCCATGGTGAATACTTCTTCGCCGATTTTTACGCTTTGTGGTTTCAGTGCGTAAGGCAGCGGCTGACTTTTAAAAGAAGAATCTGCAATCTTCAGTACTGCCAGGTCACTGGAAATGTCTTCAAAGATACTGATGGCTTTAAAGGCTTCTCCTTTATTATTCTGAACATATACAGAGTCGGCGCCGGCTACTACATGATAATTGGTAACAATATAGCCGTTGCCGGATACCGCGAAGCCGGTGCCACCATAGGTACCGGGGTTCAGCGGTGCTCTGCTTTTGCTGTTCATATCGTTGATAAGGGCGTTCTGGGAGCGTTGAATATTATTCAACACCCTTCTTACATCCTCATACTGTGCGGTGGATTTGTTTTTTGATACGTTCTGTATGATCGCGATGGTAGACAGTGAAGTCACCAAAGCGATACAGGCTGCGGCAGCCAGGTTGGTAATGGTTCTGCGGCGGATGGTCCGTCTTCTTGCAGTCTGGTTTTCTTCCTGGGCCTGTTTACGGAGGCTGGGCATATCCAGTTGATGGTGTATCTGGTTGAGCTTTGCCTGTAATTGCTGACGTTTGCCATAATTGCCCAGGTGCTGAAGAAACAGCTGATGTTCTTCTACCTGTTTATTAACTGATGGATTGGTATGACGCAGTGTATCGAAAGCAGTTTTTTCCTGTTCGCTCATTTCCCCTTCCAGGTAACGCTCAATTTCACGTAATAAGATCATGTCTTCTTTCATGGCTGCTTTCTGCTTATAGTGATGTTTTGTATTGATCAAAAAATAACTTCTTCAAACGCATGAGGCACTTGTACTTCTGGTTCTTCGCATTTTCCGCATTGGTGTAACCGAACTTCTCCGCTATTTCCTGCATAGATTTCTTATGCAGGTAATAATCTTCCAGGATGGTTTGGCAGGGTTGGCCGATATTGCTCATGGCCCCTTCCATGATCCTGAATTCCTGGTCCCTTGCCTCATGCTCTTCCAGTGCTTCTGTAGCCGGGATCACTTCTTCCAGTTCAGGCGTTAAAGCATATAATCCGAAGGTACGCTGTACTTTTTTAAGCCACAGATGGCGGCAAACCGAATAAAGAAAGGTTTTGAGCCTGCTGCTTAAAGTAAAATCACCGTTTTGAACCTTTTCATATAATACTATAACAGCTTCCTGGAATACATCCTTTGCGTCGTCTTCCGAGCCATTATGCTGAAGAATCATCCGTAAAACCACTGGAAAATTTTCTGAATAGATGATTTCCAATGACTTATCCTCACCTTTTGCCAGTCCCAGCAATAATTCCCTGTCTCTTGTTATGTCTTGATTTTGCTTCACTCTTAATACAGTTATTAGGCATTTGGTAACCCAAAGTAGCGAAAAAAAATATTTTTAAAAGTTTGGGTTACCTTTTAGGTGATCCCGGTATAAAGGTTAAATCATTCAAAAACAACTTAAATAATTGTATCATGAAGAACGTAATCAAAATTGGTTTCTTAGCTCTGTCTTTCGGTCTGTTCGCAGTTGCTTGCGGTGGCGCAAAAACTGAAACTGCTACTGACTCTACCGCTACTGCTGCTGGTGCTTCTATCGATTCAGCTGCTCAGGTAGCTACTTCTACTGTTGATTCTGTAGCTGAGGCTGCAAAAGCAACTGTTGATTCTGCTGCTAAAACTGTTGATTCAGCTGCTGCTCATCACTAATCTGACTTTAGAATTTATAATTAACCGTTCAGGCTTGGCCTGGACGGTTTTTTTATGCCCCGTTTGCTTAAGAAAATCCATTTTTTTGAAAGTTATTCAATAAATAACCTTTGTTATTGAAAAAAGCATATTTTTCTATGATACCCCTTGGATAATTAAAATCGTGCCGTATTTTTGTCCTACACTCAAAGCGAGTAACAATTAATAATATGATACAACAAACCTCTTTTGGCTTTTTTAGCTTTTATTATTTCTGGTACCAGGAATAGGGAGGTCGTTTGTAAAAAGATAAAAGAACTACAAAAAGGCCTTCCGGAACCGGAAGGCCTTTTTAATATCAAAAACCGGCATGCAGCCAACTGATGCCATCAACAGGTAAACATATGTTACAGCCAGTTTCAGGCAATTATTTTTTTTATTACTTCTCTTACTTCTTTTATGCGAAGAAGCAGGGGACTCGTTTGCAATAATATACTTACATATAAAAGTACAGCGCAAAGGGTCCCGGATCGGGACCCTTTCTGTTTTTAATAGCTAGTTGCTACAGCAACTATAACAAAATAAAATCAATCACATACACATGAAAATTGCCATACAGGGGTTTGAAGGATCTTTTCACCAGGTAGCTGCCCAGGGGTATTTCGGTAAGCAAACTGAAATAGAATGCTGTGCCTCCTTTGCAGAGCTGGTTAAAAAAGCCAAACAGCAACCCGATGTGGATGCAGGTATCATGGCCATTGAAAACTCAATTGCCGGCAGCATTTTACCCAACTATAGTCTTATTAAAAACTCCGGCCTGCATATTACCGGTGAAATTTACCTGCAGATCAACCAGCACCTGATGGTTTTGCCGGGGCAAACGCTGGACGACATCCGGGAAGTACATTCCCACCCCATGGCCCTGTTGCAGTGTATGGATTTCCTGGAAAAGTACCCGCATATCAAATTGGTGGAAACAGAAGATACCGCCCTCAGCGCTAAACATGTAAGGCAGAAGAAGCTGAAAAGCACGGCTGCCATTGCCGGTAAACTCGCTGCAGAGATCTTCGAACTGGATATCGTGGCGCCTAATATCCACACCAATAAAAATAACTATACCCGTTTCCTGGCTGTATCCCGTACGCCTATAGCCACACCGGAAGACGCCAATAAAGCATCGGTATATTTTCAAACCAGCCACGACCGCGGTAGCCTGGCCAAAGTGCTTACCCAGATTGCGGTGGCCGGCATTAACCTGTCGAAGCTGCAATCGTTCCCTATCCCTGCCAGGGAATGGAATTACTACTTCCACGCTGATATGGAATTTGATAACGCCGCTCATTTTGAAAAAGCGTTATCGAAAATAGAATCGCTCACCGAACACCTGAAAGTGCTGGGTATATATAAAAAAGGAAAAACACATTAATCAGTTTTATGCAGATACAGGTTGCTAAAAGATTACAAGGCACAGAAGAATATTACTTCTCCAAAAAGCTCAGGGAAATTGAGGAAATGAACCAAACCGGCACCAGGGTGATCAACCTCGGTATCGGAAGCCCGGATCTGCCTCCTCATCCTTCAGTGGTGGCTGCATTAAACGAAAATGCCGCTCTGCCCAATACGCATAATTACCAGGGGTATAAAGGTATTCCGGCACTGCGTAAAGCGATGGCAGACTGGTACCAGCGCTATTATAATGTAACGCTGAACCCTGATACGGAAGTGTTGCCGCTGATAGGTTCCAAGGAAGGGATCATGCATATCTGTATGACTTACCTGCAGGAAGGCGATGAGGCCCTGATCCCGAACCCGGGTTACCCTACCTACCGGTCTGCAGTGAACCTGAGCGGGGCTACCGTTGTTGATTATGATCTGACGGAAGAAAATAACTGGCTGCCCGACCTGGATGCACTGGCGCAGAAAGACCTGCGCAAGGTGAAGCTGATGTGGGTAAATTACCCCCATATGCCTACCGGTGCAAAAGTAAACAGGGAGTTTGCCGCAAAGCTGATCGCTTTTGCCAGACAACACAACATTCTTATCTGCCACGATAATCCGTACAGCTTCATCCTGAATGAACAACCCGAAAGTTTGCTGCAGTTTGAAGGAGCAAAAGATGTGGTGCTGGAACTGAACTCTCTCAGCAAATCGTCTAACATGGCCGGATGGCGTATAGGCATGCTGGTAGGTAAAGCAGATTGGATTGCACAGGTGCTGCGTTTCAAAAGCAATATGGACTCCGGTATGTTCCAGCCAATGCAGATGGCCGCTGTAAAGGCATTGCAGCTGGGAAAAGAGTGGTACGATGATCTGAATAAAATTTACCGTGCGCGCAGGGAAAAGGTGTTTCAGTTACTTGACCTGCTGCATTGCACTTACGATAAAAACCAGGTAGGCATGTTCGTTTGGGCGAAAATACCTGCTACTAACGAAAACGGCTACACGCTCACTGATGAAATACTGCAGAAGGCCCGTGTATTCATTACCCCGGGAGGGATATTCGGCAGTAACGGTAACGGCTATATCAGGGTGAGTCTTTGCCAGGATGAGAAGGTTTTCCAGGAGGCGATAGAACGTATCAAAACCAACGTAAAATGATTGTAACAGTAATAGGAACAGGTTTAATAGGCGGCTCGCTCGCTATCACGCTGAAAGAAAAGGGCGTGGCAGAGCGGATCATTGGAGTGGATCAGAACCAGGAGCACCTGCAGCGGGCGCTGGAGCTGAACATCATTGATGAAGCAGCCACCCTGGAAGATGCCATGAAGCGCTCCGGCTTAGTGATACTGGCCATCCCGGTGGATGCCGTATTGCAGGCGCTTCCCGGCATTATGGATAAAGCGCGCCCTGGCCAGGTAATTATGGACGTAGGCTCCACCAAAGAAAAAATATTGCAACTCGTTGCCGGTCATCCCAACAGGGGACGCTTTGTGGCGGCCCATCCGATGGCCGGCACGGAGTATTCCGGGCCGGATGCCGCTGTACGCAATCTCTTCGTACATAAAACAATGGTGCTCTGTGATGTGAAAAACAGTGATGAGGACGCCCTGGAACTGGTGGAAAATATGGTAGACCAGCTGCAGATGCGCACGGTATACATGAATGCGGAAGAGCATGACCTGCACACTGCCTATGTATCCCACATCTCCCATATTACTTCTTTCGCACTGGCATTAACGGTGCTGAAAAAAGAAAAAGAGTCAGGACGCATCTTCGAACTGGCGAGCGGTGGTTTTGAATCCACGGTGCGTTTGGCGAAAAGCTCTCCTGATATGTGGGTACCTATCTTCAAACACAACCGCAACAATGTGCTTGATGTACTGGACGAACATATCAGCCAGTTACAGCAAATGAAAACATTGCTGGAGAATGAAGACTACGAAACATTTTACAAATTGATTCAAAAATCCAATAAAATCAGGAAGATCCTGAAATAACTAAATTCTGATAATCTACTTAACTTCAATACTATGGTACAGACAATGGAACAGATTTTATCTAAAACCAAATTCTCCGATCCGTCTTCCGATAAAAAGCCGTTGATCATTTCCGGGCCCTGCAGTGCAGAAACCGAAGAGCAGGTATTAGCCACCGCGCTGGCTTTGCAGAAAACAGGTAAAGTGGACGTTTTACGCGCCGGTATCTGGAAACCCCGCACCCGTCCGGGTTCTTTCGAGGGCATTGGTACAAAGGGCCTGGCCTGGCTACAGAAAGCCCGTGAAATTACCGGCCTGCCGCTGGCTGTGGAAGTAGCTACTGCCAAACAGGTGGAAGACGCGCTGCATTTCGGTGTGGATATTCTGTGGGTAGGCGCACGTACTACTGTAAATCCTTTCTCTGTACAGGAAGTTGCTGATGCGCTGAGAGGTGTGGACACTACCGTTTTAATTAAGAATCCTATCAATCCTGACCTGGAGCTGTGGATCGGCGCTGTGGAAAGAATCCAGAAAGCAGGTATCAATAAAGTAGGTTTGATTCACCGTGGCTTCTCCAGCTATGGTAACACTCAATACCGTAATGCACCGATGTGGCACCTGGCTATTGAGCTGAAACGCCGTATGCCTGAACTGCCTATGATCTGCGATCCTTCGCATATCTCCGGCCGCCGCGATATCCTACAGGAAGTTTCCCAGGAAGCAATTGACCTCGATTACGATGGCCTGATGCTGGAAACACATGTTGATCCGTACAACGCATGGAGCGACGCCAAACAACAGGTAACTCCTGAAAAACTGGCGGAACTGCTCGATGGTATCACCTGGAGAAGAGAGCATTCCGATAAAAAAGACTTTAACTCTGCACTGGAAAAACTGCGCGCACAGATCAACCAGGTGGATGACGAAATCATGCTGCTGCTCGGCAACCGTATGAAGATTGCAGAAAAGATCGGTGTGTACAAGAAAGAAAATAACATCACCATCCTGCAAACAAACCGCTGGAATGAAATCCTGGACCGCGCTGTTGCCAAAGGTGAGAAACTGGGTCTGACCAAAGACTTCATCGTGAAATATTTCGATGCAGTGCACCTGGAATCCATCAACCGCCAGAACAAAGTAATGAACGAAGATAAGTAGATACATCAGCCGCCGGCTGCTGACTCCAACAACAGCCGGCAGTAGTTTTCCTAACAGCAAAAGCGAACCGCTTCATGCAAATACAAACCCACCAGTTTCAACAGCAGGAAACCACCTATTTTTTAGGAGCAAGCCTGATGGAGTTGGGCAATCATGTAAACCGTCAGAGAACAGTACTGGTAATAGATGAAAATGTAGAATACCATCACGGTCATCATCTGCACAACTGGAAAAAAATTGTGGTGCCGGCAGGGGAGGAGTTAAAGAATATGGCAACGGTGGATAAGATCATCGATGGCCTGATATCTTACGAAGCCGACCGAAAAACCACGCTGGTAGGCATTGGTGGCGGAATGCTCACCGATGTGGCAGGATTTGCCGCCAGCATTTATATGCGTGGAATTCCTTTTGGCTTTGTACCTACTACTTTACTGGCGCAGGTAGACGCATCTATCGGTGGAAAGAACGGGGTGAGCCATGGTAAACAGAAAAACCTGCTGGGCATTATCCGCCAGCCGGAGTTTATCTTCTTCGATTATGCCCTTCCGCTCACAATGCCGGCAGAAGAGTGGCACAACGGTTTTGCAGAGATCATCAAATATGCCTGCATCATGGATGCCGCCCTGTTTGATTATCTCGAAAACAACAAAGAAAAAGCGCTGGCCCGCGATGTGGAAGTGCTGCAATACCTGGTAGAAAAATCAGTGGCGGCCAAAACAAAAGTGGTGCTGGAAGACGAGCTGGAGAACGGTCCCCGCAGGTGGCTCAACTTTGGCCATACCCTGGGGCATGCAGTGGAAAAGCTGGAGCATATTGCGCATGGAAATGCGGTGGCTATAGGAATGGTAGCCGCTACCCGCTTTTCAGAGAAGCTGATGAACCTGCCGGCAGATCAGACGGTACGACTGATAAAACTGATCAGCGATTACCAGCTGCCCGTAGCGTTCAGCTCTGATAAAGAGGCCGTGTTCGACATCTTTAAACTGGATAAAAAAAGGGAGAAAGATGTAATACATTTTGTATTGCTGGAAGAGATCGGGAAAGCAACCACCATGCCCATTCCCATTGCAGAACTGAAGTTGTTGCTGCAGGAATTGTAAATTTTTTTCTAATTAATTAAAGGCAGACGAAATATACATATGCAAGTTACTGTATCACCAGCCATCATTAAAGGCACGGTTACGGCCAATCCTTCTAAGAGCGCCATGCAACGCGCTGTAGCAGCGGCTTTGCTGGCAAAGGGAAAGAGCATTATCCGTAATCCCGGCTTGAGCAACGATTGCCTGGCAGCATTGGAAGTAGCCGAGAACCTGGGTGCTAAAATCAAACGGGAATCTGAATATTTTGAGATCACCAGTAACGGTGTGGCGCCGTTTTATGATGAAATCAACTGCGGCGAATCGGGTTTGGGTATCCGTATGTTTACGCCCATCGCAGCATTGTCGTCATTGCCTATTACCATAGAAGGGCATGGTAGCTTAACTACCCGCCCTATGGATTTTTTTGAAGAAGTATTACCTCAACTGGATGTGAAATGTTCTACCCATGGCGGTAAGTTACCGCTTCATATCCAGGGACCATTACATCCAAAAGATATTACTATTGATGGCTCTCTCAGTTCACAGTTCCTCACCGGCCTGCTTATGGCCTACGGCGCTGTGGCGGAAAACGTAACCATTACGGTAACGGATCTGAAGAGCAAACCATACATTGCGTTAACCCTTCAACTGATGGCGCATTTTGGCGTTCAGGTGGAAGAAAAGAATTTTGAGACATTCCATTTTGGAAAGAAACAGGCGTATAACGCCTGCGACTATACGGTGGAAGGCGACTGGAGCGGTGCCGCATTCCTGCTGGTAGCAGCGGCGGTAGCAGGTAAGGCGGAAGTGCAGCATCTTAATACTTCTTCTGCCCAGTCTGATAAAGCGATCCTTGAGGCATTGGAAAAAGCGGGCGCGCACCTGATGTCTGGTGTGTTTACCGTAAATATAGAGAAGGGCGGGTTGCATGCTTTTGAAATAGATGCTACCGATTGCCCCGACCTGTTCCCTCCGCTGGTAGCGCTGGCAGCTAACTGTAACGGCACTACGAAAATTAAAGGCGTGAGCCGCCTGGCTCATAAGGAAAGCGACCGTGGCATCACATTACAGGAGGAATTTGGTAAGATGGGGATTAAAATAGATCTCGAAGGCGATATCATGCTGGTACATGGCGGCACCGGTATTAAAGGCGCCCAGGTACATTCACATAACGACCACCGTATTGCCATGGCCTGTGCAGTAGCGGCGCTTACAGCAGATGGCCCTGTGATCATCGACAATGCAGAAGCGATCAATAAATCCTACCCGGAATTTTATGATCACCTGGAATTGCTGGGCGGCAAGGTGGCAGTAACCGTATAATTTCACTTTAAATCATCAGCGTGTGAACAGTTTTGGCAGATTATTCAGGGTAAACGTTTTTGGAGAATCACATGGCGCCAGTGTTGGCGTAAATATAGATGGTATACCTGCAGGTATACCGTTAAAACAGGAAGATTTCCTGGCAGACCTGGAGCGCCGCAAAGGCGGGTCCAGGGGCACTACGCCCCGCAAGGAGGAAGACCTGCCCTTTATTAAATCGGGCGTTTTTAACGACTTCACCACCGGTGCGCCTTTGACCATTCTTTTTGAGAATAATAATACCCGTAGTACGGATTATGAAAAGCTGCGTGAGTTTCCGCGCCCGGGTCATGCCGATTTTGTAGCCACCGAAAAATTCGGCGGCTTTGAAGATTACCGTGGCGGCGGGCATTTCAGCGGCAGGCTTACCCTCAACCTGGTAGCGGCGGGTGTAATAGCGAAGAAGATCCTGGGAGAACAGATCCAGGTAAATGCCACCATTACGGAAGTAGGTGGTAACCCTGATCCGGAAGCCGGGCTGGAAGCGGCTATTGCAGCTAAAGATTCAGTAGGCGGCATCGTGGAATGTGTAGTGAACGGGTTGCCAATCGGGTTGGGTGAGCCCTTCTTTGATTCACTGGAATCCGCATTGGCACATGCGGTCTTTGCGATTCCTGCCATCAAGGGCATTGAATTTGGCGCTGGCTTTGCAGCTGCCAAAATGAAGGGACTGGAGCATAATGATCCGATCATTGATAAAACAGGCAAAACAGCTTCCAATCATGCAGGAGGTGTAGTAGGAGGTATTTCCAATGGTAATCCGCTGGTATTCCGTATCGCAGTAAAGCCTACGTCCAGCACGCCTAAGGAACAACAGACCCTCAATATAAAAAGCGGGGAAGTGGAAACCTTTAGTGTGAAAGGCCGCCACGATCTTTGTATTGCGCTGCGCGTGCCGGTAGTACTGGAAGCAGTAACTGCTATGGTGCTGGCCGACTTCCTGTTACTGGAACAACGCCGGCCGCGTGTGTTCTCAGCGAAGTAAGCGCCTTCGGCGCTGGTAAATTGTCTTGGAGCAGGATTACGCTGATTTTACTGATTAGTTTGATTTTATTTTCCGGATTATAAAAAGAGAAAGGGAGGTAGAAGCGATATGTTCGCTTTTATCTCCCTTTCTAATTATCAAAAAAATCTATAGAATAAAAATCAAGCTAATCAGTAAAATCAGCGTAATCCTGCTCCAAGACAATTTACCAGCGCCGAAGGCGCTCAAAACCGCTATTGTTCAATCGCCAGCAGCTCCACGTCGAAGATCAGCGCTGCGCCGGGACCGATTTTAGGACCTGCGCCACGATCGCCGTATGCCAGCTCGGATGGGATGAAAAGGCGCCATTTGGAACCTACAGGCATTAACTGCAGGGCTTCTGTCCAGCCTTTGATAACGCCGCCTACGGGGAAGGAAATAGGTTGGCCCCTGTCTACAGAGCTATCGAACACTGTACCGTCGATCAAAGTACCATGATAATGCGTTTTTACTTTATCTGCGGCAGTGGGTTTGGGCCCGTTGCCTTCTTTCAGGATCTGGTATTGTAACCCGTCGGGTAATGTTACCACTCCCGGTTTTACTTTATTTTCCGCCAGGAATTTAAGTCCTGCTTCCCGGTTTTTGGCAGCTTTATCTGCCTTCAGTTGCTGTAAATAATTACTTATACTCATATCACATTGTTCTTTAGTCATTGTTAATGGCTGGTTCTTCAACGCATCCTGTACTGCCTTGGCCATGAGGGAAGGATTAATGTTTTCCAGTCCCTGTGCTTTCAGATTTTCTGCGATGCTTACGCCTATCCCATAGCTCACGGAATCCAGCTTGTTTTTTAATACCGGGGCTTTAACGGCTGTTTTGGCCACGGGCTTCTTAGGTGCAGGTTTAGCCTGACTGAAACCTTGTAAGGATATGAATCCCAGGGCTCCTATGAACAGGTATTTTTTGTACATAATGAATAATTGACAGAAGTGTTAGTTAAAATAAGGCTTTTTTAAGATGATGCAAGTTAATCAATATAATATTTCACAGGTAAGCTTATCAACAAGCTGTGGAGGTAATAGTCCCGGGATGATACCACCGTTGGCATCATCCCGGGAAAATCATCATTTCACTACCGGCAGCAGTACATTGGATGGGTGCTGTGCATCATGATAGATGCGGATAGTAGCCTTTTTAAAATCCTTATCAGTAGCCTTGTAGATATCCATAAACTGCTGCGGGTTGCGGTCGGTAAGGGGGAACCAGCTGCTTTGTACCTGGATCATAATTCGGTGCCCTTTCCGGAATGTATGCGCCACATCCGGCATAGTGAATTTTACTTCAGCAGGTTGATTGGGAACAAACGCTTCCGGTTTCTCGAAGCTGTTGCGGAACTTACCACGCATGATCTCTCCACGTACCAGCATCTGGTAGCCGCCCATCGGGTAGGTAGAGGAAGGTACCCGCCGGTGTTCGGTTGGCGCATCTTCCTCATATTTGAAATCGTCGGGAAATACATCTATCACTTTTACGATAAAGTCGGCGTCAGTGGTGCTGGTGCTGGCTACCAGGTCGGCCACCACCGGACCGGCCAGGGTAATATCTTTATCCAGCACTTCGCTTTCAAATACGGCAACATCCGGTCTGCGGGCGGCAAAGCGCTGATCGTCGGTCATATAGTTGATGGTACGGCCAAAATGTACGTCTTCCGTATACGGAACGGGTTTGGCAGGATCGCTTATGTATTCGCTGAAGCTATTGGCAGCAGTGGGTTTGGTAAAAGACAGCCTGCCGTTTTCCTGTAAATAAACCGGTTCATCTTCCATATTTGCGGGAGGCCATTTGGGAAGTTGTTTCCATTTGTTTTCGCCGGTGAAGAAGATGGTGGCTTCTGCGATATCCGGTGCGGCGCCCTTGCCTTTGAGGTAGTAGTTGAAGAAAGGAATTTCTACATTTTGAGCGTAGTATTCGGCAGTATTGCTGCCAAAGCGCACATTACCCAGGTGGGTACCATCGTTGGAAGCCCACTGGCCATGGTACCATGGTCCCATTACAATGCGGTTGTTGGTAGACGGGCTTTTTGTTTCAATAGCCTTATAGGTATTCCATGCACCGAAGCAGTCTTCCGCGTCAAATACGCCGCCTACTATCAGCATGGCTGGTTTTACGTTGTTCAGGAAGTTGCGCACATTACGGGCTTTCCACCAGCTGTCGTAAGTAGGGTGGGCGTACATTTCATGCCAGAAGGTAACGCTGTCGCCGATAATTTTAGCAAAGTTCGGAAGCGCGCCGGTTTCCAGGTAATATTTGTAATTGTCATGGGTGTAGTAGTCGATTCCCTTGGGCCCTTCCATAGTGGGTTTGGGATGTGGGTGATCAAACACGGTATAGAAAGAAAAAGCGTCTGCAATAAAGAAAGCACCGTTGTGATGGAAATCATCTCCCAAAAACCAATCCGTAACAGGCGCCTGGGGGCTTACTGCTTTCAGCGCAGGATGGCCGCTCAGCGCACCCATAGTAGAGTAGAAGCCGGGATAAGAAATACCGAAGATGCCCACATTGCCGTTGTTACCGTTAAGGTTCTTTACCAGCCAATCGATAGTATCATAAGTATCGCTGGCTTCGTCAATATCTTTCTTTCCTTTTTTATCGGGGTTAAATGGCCTTACATTCACAAATTTACCTTCGCTCATCCAGGTGCCTCTTACATCCTGGATCACCATGATGTAGCCTTCTTTCAGGTATTCTTTATAATGATTTTTATAAAGCGGGCGGAAGGCATTTTCGCCATAAGGTGCGCAGGAGTATGGTGTGCGCGTCATCAGGATAGGATGTTTCTCTGATTGATCTTTTGGAAGATAAATAGAGGTAAATAACTTAACCCCATCGCGCATGGTAATGTAGACTTCTTTTTTTGTGTAGTGCTCATACATCCAGAGTGAATCCTGGTTAACAGCCTTACAGGCAGCCGGAATTATAAACAACGCGGCGCAGGCCAGCAGCAGCCATTTTCTCATAAACGGTTTGTTTTTTTAGATTAGATGCCGGCTAATGTAGTAAAAAAATAGTGGATGGCCGGCAGCTATATGGGGAAGGGTTACCGGCCCAGTTTTTCCCTTTCTTTTTTAGGTAAACTGGCTACTACCAGGTCGTATGATTTCCGGATCCATTCCAGCAGCAGTTTATTGGGAATACCGGAATGTACATCTATGGTATTCCAGTGTTTTTTATTCATGTGATAACCGGGGATTACGCCTTCATAACGCTCCCGCAGTTCGATGGCTTCTTCCGGGTCACATTTGAGGTTAATAGTTTCAAAATTTTCCAGTCCGCTGAGGGCAAACATTTTTCCACTCACTTTATAAACAAGGGTTTCATCTCCAAAAGGAAATTCTTCTGTAACGCCGGGTAAGGAAAGGCAGTATTCCTGAAATTGAGCCAGGTTCATGAGCAATAATTATTGATGATAACTGGTACAAAAGTCTGGAAAATTTCTGCTAATCCGCTTTAATAATTTTATAGGTGTAGCTGATTGTTTTATTCAACCCTGGAATAGTTTGTATTTGCGGGAAGTTAGTGGTATCCTGCATTTTGTAGGTAACGGGGCTGCTGGTGGCGGTCACTTTGTCGGATTCGTACCTGATATTGTTTACCAGGTGTTCACTAACCAAATAAGGATAATATTCGTTGGAGAAAAAAGGATAATTATCGTTTGCAATGGCGCGGAACAGGTTGGGGTTTTTGGCCACCTGTGCAAACAGTGGATTATCAAACTGGTTATAGGCCATATCGAACCTGCTTGTTATCAGGTTTGGTGTACCGTATCTTACAAGGAGATAATTCATTTCTGTAAACCGGCTGATATCTTTTCCCTGGTAGAGATATTGTAAATACAGCACTGCTATGGCTGGTATAAGATCCAGTTGAAGTGTGTCAGTGGTGCCTGCCAGGGTTGGCAGATGATCAGTGGTGAGCTGTATGTAGGCTGTATCATACCCAGAGATCGCTGTACCCAGCTCCCTGTAAAAAGTGGTATAGGTGACCAGCTGTGCGGGTTTCCATACCAGCGAATCTTTCTGGCTCAGGCTTTTTACAGTATTATCATTTTCATTATAATATTTTGCTATTGACAAGTATCCTTCCTGGTTGTATTGGTAAGTGATATAATTCTGCCAGATGCGATAGGAAGGATTGTAATCCCATCTTTCTGTAACCTGGTACTTGTCGTTATAAACGAGGCTGTCTTTAGGCACATTATTCACACGGATAGCGGTAACGAGGTAAATATCTTTTGGTGGCTCCGGCCGGGGAGGGGGAGTAACGGTGTTGTCTTTTTTACACTGGCAGCCGGGCGCTGTTATCAACAGCGTTAGGGCTGTACCAAGGAGCAGGGCTATCAGTGGGTATCGAAGGGATGAGCGCATATGTGGATAACAACGTTAAAAGCAGCAATTTATTGAATGCTTTGCGATGTATTTTTCGTTAAGTTATCCAGTGGTTATCAGCGTCATGGGGTACTGGGGCCGGGCGCCACCATCCTGGAAGATAGAAAGCTCTGCAGTTAGCCGCATTATATTAATTTCCCCATCGTTTTTAAAAACGTATAGTCCTGTACGTTATACAACATACAGGACTATGTAAAACAAAAAAGGCAGTAAATTATTTTTTACTGATGCTGATGATTACACGCGAATAGCGGGCATAGGTGATCTCTACTTCCTGCCCGGCCCTGTATCCTTCCAATGCCCCGCGCATCCAGTAAAACAGCCGTTTCTTCTTATTTTCCAGCAGGATCATGATATTGGTTTGGGTGTCGTTGTTTTCCAGGTATACCGCTTCCATCGGCGCCTGTAAGGTGGCTTTCTGCAACGCGGTAAGATCCTTTTTTATAGCCCAGTAACGTACGTCTGTTACTTTTATCAACGCAAATATCAATGCTATCACAAAACATAACAGCCATACCCAGAACCAAAGGTTTTTGAACGACAGGAGCGAATCATCCGCGTCACCCAGGCTGTTGTGGGTATACAGGTAAATTTGCGGTATCACAGCAGCAATCAGTAACAATCCCAAACCTATAAGGGTGAATTTTGTTAACTGTTGCTTGTTCCTCTTCAGCGCATCCTGCAATAAAAAATGTTCTTCAGTAGTAATAAAGGTGTAATCAGACATAGTTGTTGTATGGTTTTTCAGTAGGCTAATATATAGATAAACAATCAATTAATTAAAATTATATATATAATTTTTTGTCTTGTGATTATCAATTTGCCTATTTCTGGCTATTTGATAGCGATATCTGTTAAAATATTATTACATATTTGGGAGATAGGATAGCTGTAGTTACTCAGCGCAGCACTTTTTTTAACGCATTTATAATCAGGCAATATCGTTTTGTGTGGAAATAGTTTTCTATTTTGCCCCTCATTATAGCCCATCATCTGTTATTCTTCCCCATTTATTACCATGCTATCATTAATATTATAGAAAGTGAGAAAGATTTTTTTATTAGTCGTAGTCCTGTTAGCAGTTAGCCTGGCCGGCTATGCCCAGGATACTGCCCAGCTGATGGTGGAAGGCAGAAAAAATAGCGCCACACAACAATCGAAGCCTTATGTTATTATGATCTCCATCGATGGCTTCCGGTATGATTACGCGGAGAAATATAATGCACAGCAACTCCTGCGCTTATCTGGAGCGGGTGTGCGCGCTACCGCTATGCAGCCTTCTTTTCCATCGCTTACATTTCCTAATCATTATACACTGGCAACAGGTCTTTACCCGGCTCATCACGGCCTGGTAGATAATGTTTTTTACGACCGTAAGCGCGATGCTATCTATAAGGTACATGACCGCGAAGCAGTGGAAGATGGCACCTGGTATAACGGTATACCACTTTGGGTATTGGCGGAAAAACAACAGATGATCAGCGCCAGTTATTTCTGGGTAGGCTCAGAAAGCGCCATTCAGAACATACGTCCTACCTATTACTTCAGGTACCAGGAAAAAACGGGTATTGATCAGCGTATCGGACAGGTGATAAACTGGCTTCGGTTGCCGGAAGACCAGCGCCCGCACCTCATTACCTTCTATTTTCCTGAAGTGGATCATATAGGGCATTCCTGGGGGCCGGACAGCGACAGTGTACGGAATGCCGTACAATTTGTTGATGCTGCCATCGGAAAAATGGTGACGGAAGTGGCGAAACTAAACCTGCCGGTAAACTTTATCGTGGTATCAGATCATGGTATGCTGCAGGCAGATACTACCAACACCATCGCGCTGCCGGACGTTCCCGTGCTGCAACCGCTGAAAAGCATAGTGGGTAATGAAAAGGTGATGTTGTATGGAAAAACAGACGAGGAAATTAAAGCAGCATATGATTATCTCAAACAACACCAGCATCATTACACCGCTTACCTGAAAAAAGAAACGCCGGAAAGATGGCATTATGGCCAGGAGGATATTTATAACCGTATTGGCGATATCATTCTGCTGGCGGAAGCCGGCTATACTTTTGCAAATGGAAAAATGGTGCATCCCGGTCATCACGGGTACGATAATAACCTCACCAATATGAACGCCATATTCATGGCCTGGGGGCCGGCCTTTAAAGCGCATACCCGTATTGCCACATTTGAAAACGTACATGTATACCCGTTAGTAGCAAGAATATTAGGTCTTGATATTACGCAGCCTATAGATGGCCGCCTGGAGGTATTGGAACCTGTTTTACAACCTTTATAATCAATACAAAAGAGCGAAGGGGACAGATATATGATCTGTCCCCTTCGCTCTTTTTATATCAAACCAACAGCCTATACAGCTGCTTCCTCATATGCACTTGCAGGTTCGCAGGTACAGATCAGGTTCCTGTCGCCGAACGTATTATTGATACGGCTTACAGAAGGCCAGAATTTATTTGCTTTCACATATTCCAGCGGGAATGCTGCCTGCTGACGGCTGTATGGACGGGTCCATTCATCGGCGGTGATCACCTGCTGGGTATGCGGTGCATTTTTCAGTACGTTATTCTGTTTATCGCTCAGGCCCTGTTCTACTGCACGGATCTCTTCACGGATAGCCAGCAGTGCGTCGCAGAAACGGTCCAGTTCACCTTTGTCTTCACTTTCAGTAGGCTCGATCATAATAGTGCCGGGAACCGGGAAGCTCATGGTAGGAGCGTGGAAGCCATAGTCCATCAGGCGTTTGGCCACATCTTCCGCTTCAATACCGGCTGCTGCTTTAAACGGACGCAGGTCTACAATGAATTCGTGCGCACAGGTGCCGTTAACACCGGTATACAGGATATCATACGCTTTTTCCAGTCGTGCTTTCATATAGTTGGCATTCAGGATCGCGAACTCGGAGGCTTGTTTAACGCCATTGAATCCAAGCATACGAATGTAAGCGTAGGAGATCAGCAGGATGCTGGCGGAACCAAACGGCGCTGCAGATAGGGCGTTAGAAGGCTTTCCATCGTTCAGTGTAACGTGTCCGGGCAGGAATGGGGCCAGGTGTTTGGCTACGCAGATAGGGCCCATGCCGGGACCACCGCCACCATGAGGAATGGCGAAGGTTTTGTGCAGGTTCAGGTGGCAAACATCTGCGCCAATCAGTCCGGGTGCGGTTAAGCCTACCTGGGCATTCATATTGGCGCCGTCCATGTATACCTGTCCACCGTGCTCGTGTATAGTAGCGCAGATCTCTTTCACACTTTCTTCATATACGCCGTAAGTCGACGGATAAGTGATCATGATACCGGCCAGGTCTTTACTATGTGCCGCTGCTTTGGCTTTCAGGTCATCTACGTCGATGTAGCCGTTTTCCAGTGCTTTTACAATCACCACCTTAAAGCCCGCCATCACTGCAGATGCAGGGTTGGTGCCGTGTGCGCTGATCGGGATCAGCATTACATTGCGGTGGCCTTCGCCTTTGCTCTTCTGGTATTCGCGGATCACCAGCAGACCTGCGTATTCGCCTTGCGCACCACTGTTGGGTTGCAGACTGCAGGCATCAAAGCCGGTAATTTTGCTGAGGTATTCGCCCAGTTCCTCTGCCATCTGTAAGTAGCCGCCTACCTGGTTTTTAGGTGCAAACGGGTGCATTTTGCTCCAGTGCGCCCAGCTCAGGGGAATCATTTCGGTGGCGGCGTTGAGCTTCATAGTGCAGGAACCCAGTGATATCATGGAGGTGTTCAGGGAAAGATCCTTGTTCTCGAGCATCTTCAGGTAACGCATCATCAGCGATTCGCTGTGATAGCTGTTAAATACCGGGTATTGCAGGTAAGGGGAGGTACGTTGCAGATCAGCAGGGATACCGGTGGTACCGCTGGAAACGGCTGCTGCGTCTGTGGTACCTGCGCCAAATATGTGCAGGATGTCGTTTACATCGGCAATGGTAGTGGTTTCATCGAGAGAAATACCTACATGGCCATTGGCGAAGTAGCGGAAGTTAATGCCCATTGCTTCTGCAGCGTCTTTTACATCGGCGGCTTCTACTACAATGGTATCGAAGAAGCTGTCGGATGCCAGCTTCAGGCCTTTTGCTTTCAGCTTGCCTGCCAGTGTATTGGCGAGCAGGGAAATACGGGTGGCAATATTTTTCAGGCCTTCCGGACCGTGGTATACAGCGTACATAGCGGCCATATTAGCCAGCAATGCCTGTGCGGTACAGATATTGGAAGTTGCTTTTTCACGTTTGATGTGCTGTTCACGGGTTTGCAGTGCCATACGCAGCGCACGGCCGCCGTTGGCATCAATGCTCACGCCAATGATACGCCCGGGGATAGAGCGTTTAAAATCGTCTTTCACGGCAAAGAAAGCAGCATGCGGACCACCAAAGCCCAATGGAACACCAAAACGTTGTGCAGATCCAAAGGCTGCATCTGCGCCCATATCACCGGGAGAGGTGAGGAGCGTTAATGCCAGCAGGTCGGTAGCTACGCCCACAAATGCACCTACTGCATGTACCTGGTCGATGAAAGCACGGTAATCAGCCGCAGCGCCCACGTTGTCGGGATACTGGATCAGCGCGCCAAAGTATAATTCGTCAAAGGTGGCGGTTTTGTAATCGCCTACTATTACTTCGATGTGAAGCGGGGTAGCGCGGGTATAAATCACATCCAGCGTTTGCGGATATACATTCTTATCTACAAAAAACTTAGGCCTGGTTACATGGTCATGATCTTTGTTCAGGGCATTGAAGAACATGGTCATGGCTTCCGCAGCGGCAGTGGCTTCATCCAGGAGGGAGGCATTGGCAATGGGCAGGCCGGTCAGGTCGCACACCATGGTCTGGTAGTTCAGTAAACTTTCCAGGCGGCCCTGGGAAATTTCTGCCTGGTAAGGAGTATACTGTGTATACCATCCCGGGTTCTCAAATACATTACGCAGAATAACGCTTGGGGTAATGGTGTCAAAGTAACCCTGGCCAATATAGTTGCGGTATACTTTGTTTTTCAGCGACACTTCCTTCAGATGGCGGAGATAATCACTTTCACTCATCGCAGCTGGAATAGCTAATGGCTGCTGCATACGGATGGCGCCCGGAACGGTTTTGCTGATCAGCTGGTCCAGGTTGGAGGCCCCGATGGTTTCCAGCATCTGGTTGGTCTCTCTTTCATTCGGCCCTATGTGACGGTGCACGAATTCATTTTGTTGAATATCAAAAAGATTCATGATGTAAGCAGGTAATTTGAAATAGAATGCGCAAAGCTATGCAGATTTTAAGCAACGGCCAAACAATCAGCGCTGGCGGGGGAAAACGGTGATAAATGATCTGTCACAAAACTATGCCTGTGTCATAATTTTGTCCACCGACTATTTACCTATCTTTGCATCAAATGAGTAAAATATTAGAAGACTGGCAACAGAAGGCCCAGGATAAGCAAAAAGCCAATAAACAGTTCCTCGCAAAACTGCAAACCCGCCGTGGAAAAGGCGTAGAGAAGCTGTTGCCCGACCTGCATGAAGAAGCCTTCAGTAAAATAGACTGCCTCGAATGCGGTAATTGCTGCAAAACCATCAGCCCCCGGTTCAAAGGCCCCGATATCCGGCGCATCTCCAAACACCTGGGGATGAAGGAAGGAGAGTTTATTGATACTTACTTACGGATCGACAAGGATGAGGATTATGTGGTGAAGTTCACGCCATGCCCTTTCCTGGGCGATGATAACTACTGTGGGATCTATGATGTACGCCCGGGTGATTGTGCCAACTATCCTTATACAGACAGCTATGATTTCTTCAAACGCCCGAAGATCACCTACGAAAACAGTACCGTTTGCCCGGCCGTTTATTATGTGCTGGAAAGGTTAAAGGAAAAGATGGACCTGTAAATACTGCAGGCGGTTAGCCGGAAAGCGCTAACCGCCGCCTGCTACGGTTTCAGATCCAGCTTACGCATAGCCGGTGAAATAATATAAGTGGTGACCACCACCCCCAAAGTAACACATCCCCCAAATACAACAGATGGCACCAAACCTATGGCCCTGGCCATAAAGCCGCTTTCAAAAGCACCCAGCTCATTGGAAGATCCCACGAACATGGAGCTTACAGACGCCACCCGTCCCCGCATATCATCCGGGGTTTTTAACTGCAGGATCGTTTGACGGATAATTACACTGATGCCGTCCAGCGCGCCACTGATCAGCAATGCAAACATCGACAGGTAAAAGCTGGTGGAAAGACCGAACCCGATAATGGTTAAACCAAAACCAAACACCGCTGCCAGCAGTTTGATACCGGGTTTATTGACCAAAGGCCGGTGCGCCAGGATGAACATGGTTACTAATGCGCCTACTGCCGGCGCAGAGCGCAGCAGCCCGTATCCCAGGGAGCCCACATGCAGTACATCTGTAGCAAATGCAGGCAACATGGCTACTGCCCCGCCAAACAATACAGCAAACATATCCAGCGCCATGGCGTTCAATACCACTTTCGTTTTCCATACAAACCGCATCCCTTCTGTAAGGCCGGCCACAAAGCTTTCCCCTTTCGGTTTGTAATAAACAGGTTTGGGTTTTATCTGTAATAAACTGTATAAAGGAGCCAGGAAAATAAATACTACTATCAGCATAGACCAGTGAACACCGAACCAGTGTATAAAAAGTCCACCCAGCGCCGGACCCAGCACCCCTCCTATCTGCCAGGCGGAACTGCTCCACGTAGAGGCGTTGGCGTAAAGCTCCCGGGGTACCAGCAACGACATCAGGGTAAAGGT
Source organism: Chitinophaga sp. (assembly GCF_036569185.1). Taxonomy (GTDB): domain Bacteria; phylum Bacteroidota; class Bacteroidia; order Chitinophagales; family Chitinophagaceae; genus Chitinophaga. The sequence goes on along the minus strand of NZ_DATCRD010000401.1, from coordinate 4,093 downwards.
GGAAGGGCTTGTATAGGCGCGTACAATGCCGCCCGTGAAAACCAGCAGGTAAATAAGGTTAAGTACCCAGTGCTTTGAAATGCCCGCCACTGCGCTATCCCAGGTTAGAAGGAACAGCCCCGAACTGATAAAAAGATAGGCAATCACACATTTGAGAAGCATGCCCCGTTTCTCCCTTTTATCTACCATGTGCCCTGCAAAAGGGGCCAGTAGCACGGCAGGAATTACTTCTGCCAAACCTATCAGTCCCAGTGAGAAAGGATCTTTGGAAATTTCATATACCTTCCATTCTATGATGGCAAATTGCATAGCCAGCGCAAATACAAGCGCAAAGCGGATTACCAGGTAATAATTGAATTCCGGAAAGCGTAGCGAAGCGTATGGGTCGTTCTTTTTCGATACCGTAGTGTCCAACCTGATGAGTTTTTTACGAAGGTACAAAAATCACAAAACGCTACCGCAGTATATGAAACAATCCGCTTCACCGCTCACCACAATCAATTCGTCCCTTTCCGCTTTCTGGTTTATATTTATTCTGCATTAATACCGCAGTTCTATGGAAATACATACCCTTATTTTCCGTGCTTTATTACCCGCACTGTTTATACAGATTGCCTGCGCCGGTAACGGTTCAAAAGATGACAGCCCTGCGCCTCCGGAGCCTGCGGCCCGGAAAGCGAAGCTGCAGCTGGTAACCGACCAGTTTATATCTCCGGTAAACATGGCTGTGCCGGGAGATGGCAGCGGCAGGTTATTTTTTTGTCAGAAAGAAGGAAAAGTGTGGATCGTACAGCAAAACAAGCTGCTGCCCACGCCTTTCCTGGATGTAAGCGGCGATATGGTTTCCGTAAACCCCGGCTATGATGAGCGCGGCCTGCTGGGGATGGCTTTTCATCCCGATTTTAAATCGAACCACAAATTTTATGTGTATTACAGTTCACCTGCGAAAAAATCTGGTTTCGACCATACCAGCCGCCTGGTAGAATTCACCACCAGGGCGGATAATCCCAACCTTGCCAATCCTGCATCCAGAAGGATCGTCCTGGAAATAGATGAGCCGGAATCCAATCACAATGGCGGCCAGCTGCAGTTTGGGCCTGATGGCTATTTATATGTAGGTCTTGGCGACGGCGGCGGTGGCGGCGACAAGCACGGCTCCATCGGCAATGGACAGGATCTCAATACTTTACTGGGTAAGATATTACGAATAAATGTCAATGGAACACCCTATTCCATACCGCCGGATAATCCTTTCGTAAACAGGCCCGGTGCACGTCCTGAAATATGGGCCTATGGCCTTCGTAACCCCTGGCGCTTCTCGTTCGATAAAAGTACCAAAATGCTTTTTGCCGGGGATGTAGGACAGAATAAATATGAAGAAGTAGATATTATCACCAAAGGTGGTAACTATGGCTGGCGTATCCTGGAAGGGAACCACGATTATAACGTGCCGGCAGGAACCGACAGGTCGTCGCTGATTGCACCCATCCACGAGTATGGCCACGATGTGGGGATAAGTATCACCGGGGGCTATGTATACCGCGGCAGTGCCATCCCGGGATTAAAAGGATTATATATTTTCGGCGATTACAACGGGAAAACCTTCCTGCTCATACCTAACGGGAAAAAATGGGACAGCGCTCCGCTGGAGCTCACAGGCCGTCCGGCAGAGAATCTCCAGATCCTCAGCTGGGGCGAAGATGAACAGGGAGAGCTTTATATGCTTGCCAGTACTTCCGGCAGCAGCGGTTTTAAAGGAGCAGTGTACAAACTGGTAAAAGAGTAATAATTGGCAACATTCCTGGCATCTTATTCGTTTACTATAGGCCCCTTTGAGGTTTATCCGGATACGGCGCACCACAGGGGAACGTTAAACAGGTACTGCAGCGAGCCGGAAAAGCAGCGCTTTTCAGCCACGTATCTCGCCCGGCGGCCGTTTGGCCCAATTTTTTGTTAAAAGGAAATAAATTGCTCAACCAACGGGTGATTTTATTTTATATTTGATTTGACAACGTTTAAGTTCAATTGAGATACATATGAGACTGAAAGTGATTATACCGGTTGTGCTGCTTAGCATCTCCGCAGGCGTGTTGGCTTTTAATAAGCTCGGACATAATGACGATCCTCCCGGTCGTTATGAAGTGATCATGAACCTGGTGGGCCAGATGCTGAAAGAAGGGCATTACCAACCCAAAGCAATAGATGATAAATTCTCCACCGAAGTTTTTAATAAATACTTACGTAGCCTGGATACGGAAAAGAAATTTTTCCTGAAAACAGATGTGGACAAACTGATGCCCCTCTCCGTTCATATTGATGATGAGCTGAAAGGCGCGCCGATCGACTGTTTCCGCAGCATCAACGCCCTGATCAAACAAAGGGTGGCCGAGGCGGCAGCCATTTACCCGGAAATTCTCTCCAAACCTTTTGATTTTACAGTGGATGAAAAGGTAACCCTGGATCCTGATAAGCTGGACTATCCGGCAGATGAGAATGCCCGAAAGGAGTCCTGGCGTAAAGTATTGAAGTACCGCACACTGGAGAAACTGACAGATCTCCAGGAAATGAGAGAAAAAGATAAAGGCAAAGACAGTGTGAAAGCCAAAACCGATGTGGAACTGGAAGCAGAAGCCCGCACAAAGGTGAAACAACTGTACGACCGCTATTTTGAGCGCCTGAAAAACAGGCAGAACGATAATGATCGCTTTAACCTTTATGTAAATGCGATCACCACTACTATGGATCCGCATACCGACTACTTCCCGCCGGATGAAAAACGCGCGTTCGAAGAGCAGATGGCTGGTAAATTCTTTGGTATTGGCGCCCAGCTAAAAGAAGAAGGCGACAAGATCCGCGTGGTAAGCATTGTAACCGGAAGCCCCAGTTGGAAACAAGGACAGCTCAAAGCCAATGATGTGATCCAGAAAGTGGCCCAGGGAAATGCAGAACCGGTGGATATTACCGGTTACCCTGTGGAAGATGCGGTGAAACTGATCCGTGGTAAAAAAGGCACTCCCGTAAAACTGACTGTGAAAAGCGTGGATGGTACTACGAAAGATATCACTATCGTGCGTGATGAAATTGTTACTGAAGAAACATTTGCCAAATCAGCGATCATCAACGGTCAGCATAAAATAGGCTATATCTACCTGCCTGAATTTTACGCCGACTTCAACGACCGCAACGGCGCCCGCAGTGCGGAAGACGTTGCCAAAGAAGTGGCTAAACTGAAAGCAGAGAATGTAGAAGGTATCATCCTCGACCTCCGCTTTAACGGTGGCGGCTCCCTCCAGGATGTAGTGCAGATGGCCGGCCTGTTCATTCCGGAAGGCCCCGTGGTACAGGTGCGCTCCCGTGGCGGCGATGCTGTAGTGTTGCGCGACCGCGATAAGAATGTACAATATGACGGCCCGCTGGCTATCATGGTAAACGAATACAGCGCTTCCGCTTCTGAAATCATGGCCGCAGCCATGCAGGATTACAAGCGCGCTGTGATCATTGGCAGCACCCAAACATTTGGTAAAGGTACTGTTCAGCGCCTCTTCAACCTGGACGACTTCTACCCGGTAAAAGACGGTGGCAGCCTCGGCGCCCTGAAACTTACACAGCAGAAGTTCTACCGCGCCAACGGCGGTTCTACCCAGTTGAAAGGTGTAGCCTCCGATATTGTACTGCCAGACCCATACTACGAAGTTGCCGAACGTAAAGACTCCGATGCCCTGGCATGGGACGAAATTCCCCGTGCAAGCTTCACCGCATGGTATAACCCGGTAAACACAGAATCACTGAAAAAGAGCAGTGAAAAAAGAATGGCTACCAGCCCTGCTTTCAAGTTGCTCAACGAGAACCTGAACACTTTAAAGAAGCTGGAAAAACAGGAAACTTATTCATTGAACCTGCAGACCTATAAATCAGAGCAGAAAACAAACACTGCTGCACTCAAGAAATATGATGCAGTAAATGATAAAGTGAAAGAGCTCAATATTGTAAACATCAAATCCGATATGGAGAAATTTGGCAGCGACTCATCCAAGATTGCCCGTAACAAGGACTGGATCAAGATCAGAACCAAAGACATCTATCTCGATGAAGC
>NZ_DATCRD010000400.1:0-3136 GCF_036569185.1 Chitinophaga sp. | reverse complement strand
TAAATATACCGGCGATCAGTTGATACAATTATTAAAGGGGGAGAATAAATGGTTCCGTCAGCAGGCGCAGTTGCAGTTTGCCAACCGTAAGAACAAATCATTCCTGCCTGTATTGTTGCCGTTGCTTCAATCCGGTGATGGGCAGACAGCCCTGGAGGCATTATGGGCCATCAACGGAAGCGGGGGATGGAACGATGAAACAGCCATCATGGCGCTGGGCCATAAAGATCCTTATGTAAGAAGCTGGGCGGTGCGTTTATCGGGAGATGGAGGAGCGGTGTCTCCACTTGTTGCCAAACGGTTGATCCAGCTGTCGGCTTCAGAGCCGCACCCGGAAGTAAGGAGCCAGATTGCCTGCACTGCAAAGCGATTGAAAGGCGATGTGGGGGTTGCCATGATTGAAGGACTATTGAAAAGCAATGATGACGTAAAGGATGCGGATATCCCGTTGCTGGCCTGGTGGGCCATAGAGGCTAAGGCAGAAACGGATAGAGAGCGTGTGTTAGCGATGTTTAAACATCCGCAGATCTGGCAGCGCCAAACTGTTCAGCAAACGATATTAAAACGCCTGGTACAACGCTATACCATGGCAGGGGGCGAAGCAAATTTTGCCGCAGTAGCCCGTTTAATTGAAACCGCGCCTTCCAGGCAGGTAGCAAAGCTGCTGATAGATGGGTTACGCGAGGGGCTTCGCGGGCGCGATGTAGTGGGCTTGTCGCCCGCGCTTACCAAGGCCATACAGCCTTACCAGAATGAGCTTTTCGGAGGGCCGTTAGCGTTAGGTCTGCGACAGGGTGATCCTAAAGTGGTGGATCAGGCCATCAAGGTGGTGGCGGACCCCAAAGCAGATATGCAGCACCGTTTGGCTTATATCAAAATAATGGGTGAAACCGGCCAGGCAAAAGCGGTGCCCACCTTATTAAAAGTGGTAGGGGCTGCCAGCTCATCAGGGGCGTTGAAGCAAACCACTATACAGGCATTACAGTATTTTGATAACCCTGAAATCGGCAGCAGCGTGGTAGCTGCCTATCCGCAGTACCGGGCAGATGAAGGGCTGCGGAATGCCGCCATAGACCTGCTGTCCAGCAGGGTAGTGTGGGCGAATGCATTCCTGGATGCTATTGAGAAAACCAAAGTGATCAATAAGGGAGATGTTAGCGAAGCCGCCGCCCGCAGGTTTAAACTGCTCAAGGATCCGCAGATGGGAGAAAGAGTGAACCGGTTATGGCCGAATGTGAAGTTGGCTACTTCTGAAGAAAAGAATGAAAGCATTGCCAGATATATGAAGATCATCAAATCGGGTTCGGGCAATATGGAAAAAGGGAAACTGCTGTTTACAAATAATTGTGGTGTTTGTCATCGTTTATTTGATGGGGGAGGAACCATTGGTCCGGATCTTACGGGCTACGACAGGAACAATATCAACAGTATGTTACTGAATATTATAGACCCCAATGCTGATATCAGGGAGGGCTATGTGATTCACCGGGTAGTTACTACAGATGGCCGTACCCTGGAAGGAAAGATCGTATCCCGTAATGGAGATGTGATTACCCTTCAGCCTGTAGGGGGTAAGGATATTATTCTTTCGGCGGCCCGGATAAAGGAAATGAAAGCGCAGCAGGTATCGGTGATGCCGGAGCGGATACTGGACCATTTATCTGACCAGGAAGTAAGAGACATTTTTTCCTATATCATGAAGAAATAACGGGATTCATTTATCAAAAAATGATTGGTGTTTTAAGAAATGTTTACTAATTTCCGGTAACGTACCCGTTAGCCGTGTAACTGAATTCAGCCGATATATTTTTTATCATTTTTTATTGATCATACATTCTTCCACATGACGAAATTCTATGACCGTCGCAGGTTCCTTCAAACGGTTTCTTCTGCCGGTGCAGGCATTGGTTTGGCTGCGATAGCGGGCCCGCTTGCTGCAAAAGCATTTGTTGCAGATGAGATCCGCATTGGTATTATTGGTATGGACTCGTCCCATGCTGTTGCATTTACAAAAGGATTTAATAACCCTTCTCCTGCGCCTGGCCTGGCTGGTTTCAGGGTGGTGGCAGCATATCCCCAGCCTAGCGCGGATATTGAGAACAATTTGAAACGTATGCCTGGTTTTGTAGAGGAAGTAAAAAAGCTGGGGGTGGAAATAGTTGATTCTACAGACGCGTTGCTGGAAAAGGTAGATGTGGTATTAGTGGAATCGAACGATGGGCGCCCGCATCTGCAGCAGGCTTTACCGGCGTTGAAAGCGGGTAAAAAAGTGTTTATTGATAAACCGATGGCCGGATCGCTGGCGGAAGCGATGACGATTTTTGCGGCTGCCAGAAAATATAATGCACCTGTATTTTCCAGCTCTTCATTAAGATATATGGACAGTGTGATCAAAGTAAAGGAAGGCGTTGTTGGCAAAGTGCTGGGCGCTGATGCTTACAGTCCGTGTGCATTGGAGAAACACCATATCGATTTCTTCTGGTATGGTATTCATGGGGTGGAAACGCTTTTTGCCGTGATGGGCGCAGGTTGTAAAAGCGTCAGCAGGGCCTCTACGGAAGGTACAGATGTGGCGGTGGGGATCTGGGAAGATAACCGCATCGGCACATTCCGTGGCAACCGTACCGGTAAGAACGAGTATGGAGGAACGGTATTCGGAGAGAAGGGAAACACTATATTAGGTCCTTTTAGCGGTTACGAGCCGTTGATGTTACAGATCGCTACGTTTTTCAGAACGGGTAAGTCGCCCGTACCGGAGAAAGAAACATTGGAGATACTGGCTTTTATGGAAGCCGCTGATGAGAGTAAAAAGAACAACGGGGCGCCTGTGGCTTTAGAGGCGATGTTCGAAAAGGCAAAGAAGTCTCAAACATTTTAAATGATCAAACCAAGGATATATGAAAAAGTCTCGCAGAGCATTTCTGAAAAACACCTTAAAGGGGTCGGCAGTAGTGGCCCTGGGCGGTATTTTGCCGGGTTTCAGCGCCAGGAGTTACGCCAGTATTATAGGGGCTAACGAGCGTATTAAAGTAGGCATGATGGGCGTGAACGCACGTGGACTGGCGCTGGCCGCCAACTATGCCCGTCAGCCTGATTGTGAAGTGATCTCTGTTTCTGACGTAGACACACGTGCTGC
>NZ_DATCRD010000399.1:0-2559 GCF_036569185.1 Chitinophaga sp. | reverse complement strand
CAAACCTGGAGAGCTATCGAAGTGAACCCGGTAAATAGCCTGAGAAACGATTAACGATGCTGTTGCTGAATTACATAAAACTTGCATGGCGCAATCTTGTCAAAAGAAAGCTGTACAGTTTCATTAATATCGGTGGACTGGCAGCTGGTTTGTGCGCGTGTATGCTGATTATGTTGTATGTGGCGCATGAGCTGAGCTATGACCGTTTTCATAAAGACAGTGACAGGATCTTTTCCTTAATGGAAAAGATCAAACTGGAGAAAGATACCATGCAGATTGAACGCTTTAATGCTACCACTGCATCATCTATCCGGCAGCAGAATGCCGCCGTGGAAAGTTATCTCCGCATGGGAAACCAGCCAGGCGAGTCCATCATTATTCAAAATGTATCTAACCCCGATGTAAAGAGCGAAGAACCTGATACATGGTTCGCGGATGCCAACTACTTCAGCTTTTTTTCATTCCCTTTACTATCCGGCCATAAAGAGGAAGTATTGAAGCAACCTTTTACTGCTGTGATTTCAGCCACTACCGCCCAAAAGTATTTTGGAAGCACCGATGTGATCGGCAAACAGTTGCGGTACAACGGGAAATATATTTTCCAGGTATCCGGTGTAATGGCAGATGCGCCTTCAAATTCCAGTATCCACGCTAACATATTATTATCTTATTCCAGTATGGCAGGTATCGCATCATTCCGTAATGCCATGGCGGAAGAACGTGGATTTGGCGGGATGTTTTTTAAGGTATTTCTGAAGCTGGATGACCCAGTCCATGCTGCGGCTGTAGCCCGGAACATCGACCGGCTTATTGCCGCCCGCCTGGACCAGGGCCGTTCTGTGTTAACGCCTATGAACAGGGTACATACCAGCGCCAATTTTAACCCGGGGTTCAACCTGCGTTACCTGAAGTTATTCCCGCTGGTAGCCGCCCTGATCCTGCTGATGGCGTTGATCAATTATATGAGTCTTTCTACTGCCCGGGCTACCGTTCGTGCGCGCGAAATAGGCGTACGGAAATCGCTGGGCGCCGATCATAAAAGTATAGCCAGGCAGTTTTATGCAGAATCGGCCCTGTATGCTTTCCTCGCTTTTTGCCTGGCGTTACTGTTATGCCAGCTGCTGCGCCCCTGGTTTTTTAACCTGCTGGAACTGAAGGTAGATGTAAGCTTCCTTTACCACCCGCTGGTATTGCTGATCTACGCAGCTTTATTGTTGGTTACCATATTGGCGGCGGGTAGTTATCCTTCGTTTGTACTTTCCCGTTATAACCCTGTAACTATTTTATCAGGCAAGATGAGCCGCGTGAGCGGTGGCGCTTCAGTAAGAAAGGTACTAACAGTAGTACAGTTTGGAACAGCGGCAGTGCTGATCATTTGCAGCATTGTTATAAACCGGCAGCTGTATTTCTTCCGTCATGCGGCAACGGGGATCAATAAAGAGAACGTGATAATGTTGCCGTTCCAGGGCTCCATGGGAAATCATTATCAGGCTTACCGCCAGCAGGTGGCTGCTTTGAACGGCGTACAGCAAACGGCTACCGCCCGCTATCCTTTGTATGGCGGGTATGATATGTGGTTTGTGATGGGAGAAAATAACCGTCCGCCAATGGCGTTGTCTATGCTCAGTATGGACCGTTCTCTGTTTGGGTTAACCGGCCTGCAATGGAAAATCCCACCGGCAGATATGACGCAGCTGGGGATGCCCGGAAAAATGGTACTGAACGAATCGGCGGTGGAAAGCTTTGGATTTACAGGATCTCCTGTCGGTAAATATGTTAAGCTGGGCAACAAAGAAGTGGAAGTGATAGGCGTGGTGAAAAATTTTCACTATAAATCACTCCATTCTGCAATTATACCACTGGGCATCAATGTGGAAGAAGATAACACCGCTTTATGGGGCGCTAACAGCCCTGGTTGCCTGTTTGTAAAAGTGGCGCCGAAGCAGAATATGCCAGCCCTCATAGGGGAGATAAAGAAAATATACACCGGATACGATTTGCAGGAGCCTTTTTCATATACCTTCCTCGATGATGCCTTCGGTAAACTGTATACTGCAGAAGACCGCCTGGCGGGGATCTTTGGATGGTTTACGCTGCTTACAGTGCTGATATCAGCGTTGGGACTGCTGGGACTGGCTGCGTTTTCGGCAGAACAGCGGACCCGCGAAATAGGCGTGCGCAAAATATTAGGCGCCAGTGTGGTACAAATTACCGTATTGTTGTCAAAAGAGTTTATCCGGTTGGTGATAATTGCACTGGTGATCGCATCGCCGGTGGCATGGTACCTGATGCAGCAATGGCTGCAGCAGTTTGCATACCGCATTCACCTGCAACCCTGGATGTTTGTATTGTCGGCCCTCATAGCAGCAATAACTGCATTATTGGCCATTGGGATGCAAACATTGAAAGCGGCTGTCGGGAACCCGGTAAACGCATTAAAGATAGAATAACAAGTGAACAGCAAATCAGAGTGTGTGTCTACACGCCCTGCTTTTATTTTTTCACTATAAATATACCCGTATGCTAAAAAGTTATTTAAAGATTGCCTGGAGGAATTTG
>NZ_DATCRD010000398.1:0-13013 GCF_036569185.1 Chitinophaga sp. | reverse complement strand
CCCGAAGAAATTAAATGGGCCTGCAGCATTATCTGCGAAGCAGCAGATAATATATAGTAAGGATTGCTTACTATCAATCAGGAATTCAGCCGGCTGAAAGTAAGGGTAACCCGTTTGGCAAACAGCTCAATGGCATCGTTCCCGAGGAAAGATAAGTAGTAATAGTACTTGCCCTGTGCAGTTATTTCGTGAAGGTTGTTGTTGTATTTAAACTGTCCGCGGTAAAAGCCCGATAGCGAAGTACCACCGCTTTTTTCCGGCAATATAGTGAAGCAGGTAATAGTTGCCTGATGAAACTCCACGATGATCTTATAGTCATCATTAATGAATCTTAACTGCAATTTTTTCTCTGCACCATCCAGGTGCATTTTGATGCATTGATAATCGTTTTCCAGATCGTAAACATTACCATCTATCTCTCCCCGCAGGATGCTTTCAAATAGCGGCGTATGAGTTACATCTTTCATGAACGGCTGGTTAAAACTGTAATTTGAAACTACCGAATACACCAAAACGTTTGTTGGCAGGTTCTCCCGGTGTTACATCCGGTGTTACTCTCCAGATAAAATCTACCCGCAGGAATTTAAAGATATTTTCTATACCGGTGCCCAGTTCGAGATACGGATCGCCCTGTAAGGTTTTGAATGCGAAACCGTTGTTAAGGTTCAGTTGCTTGTTGGATTCAGATAATGAGCCTATCACTCCTTTGGCGGTCCAGAACTGGCGCCATTTCAGCTTTTTAATCAGTGGGATATAACCAAAAATACCATTGCCAATGGTATGCTCCACATTAAACCCGGCGTATTGATCACTGATGAATTCGAAGCGGTTCATCATGTTGAACGCATATTTGTTGTAGTAGTAAATTTCGTTGCCAGGATGTACTTCGAGCGAAGTATACGGCACGGTACCAAAAATTTTACCACCAAAAACATTATAGTAGAAGGAGCCGAAAGGCGGCAGTTTTACATAGTCAGACACGCTGAGTGAAACACGCTGATATTTTTGCCCGCTGTTGGCAACGCCAGGTATACCGGCGGCCAATTTCAGTTCTGCGATGGGATATTTACTGCCAAGACTGATCCGGTAATAATTTCCTTCCAGGAACTGTTCGTGGAAGGCGTAACGGAATTTTACCTCTACTTCCATGTTGGTCAGCGGATCACGCCCATCGGGCGCCTTAGGATAAAATGCAGCAGTAGGCAATGGTTCAAATGGCCTTACCTGTTTGTGTACCAGCGAAATCTGGTGAGAGAAACCGCTGTAGTATTCTTTGAAAAACTCAAATCGTTTTTCATCTACCATTAAAAATTTCTGTGGTACGCCACTTTTACGGATGGCCAGGGTAAAGATATTATCTGTACCTACTTCATCGTAGTAGTGAGTACCATTGTCGAGGTCTTTAGTGTAAGAGGCATACAGGTAAGTACGCGGATGTCTTTTCAGCAGCCACAGGGCAGACATTTTGCCTTTATACACATGATCGGAGAAGCCATAGGCCAGGTAGCCATACAGGTAAAGATCCTTGTTGAACTTGGGAGTGGTACCGAGGTCCAGCCGCAACCGGAATCCTTCCAGTCTGTTTTGGGAAAACAGGTAATAGTAAGGTCCCCATTCAATGGGCCCGAAAGGTTTATAGCCGGTGGCCAGGAAGCGGATGGTATTGGAGTAACTCCGGAACAGCGGCATTTTTTGGAGCGTATCCACCATTTTGTAAATGCCTTCTTCGTTTTTACTGAGATTTTCCGGGCGGTTGTCCATCCAGAAATCATCTTTCCTTGCCCTTGCGCTATCCAGTACTACTACATTTTCAGGGTATTTTTTATTACTGAAGATGTTGGTGGCAGCGGTATCATTCGTAATTACGTCATCGTAAGTCGTGGTTTTACGGCCTATAAAATCAAACGTTTTGCCGGGCTTTGGACTTGGCGCCCAGAAATCGGCAATGAATTTATCTTTATAGAGGAACCAGGAGCTGTCGGCCAGTTGCCGGAATTCCTGGACCATACTGATTTTACGGACAAAATTAATATTAGCGTCCCGGGGTACGGACAGCGTTGTTTTCTGCACTGCGTAAGTGGTATCATGTACCCAGATATCGCCGATAAAAGTATTCTCCCCTTTACGTTTAGGCGTGAAGTTTAGTTTGATGAAGCGCTGGCTGTTGATATACTGTGTATCAGCAATGGAGTAATCGTAATAGAAGGCGCCATTATGATGAATAGGGCTTACAAACTGTTTATCAAATACCGGGATGAAATTATCATAGATATTTACATTCTGGTACATTCCTCCCAGGAATTTGGTAACGCTTTCATTATCTATCCCTGATGTGCGGGCTGCCTTGATTATTTCTTTTGTTTTGCGTGGGCTCGACTGGAAGTAGTAATCCGATAATGATTCCGTAAGGAAAATGGGCAGAAAAGGTTTGTCTTCAGACGTACTGTCTATATTATCAAGAATAAACGCAAACGGTTTAGTGAAGCGGTTTTTGCCGAGTTTCTCCTTGTTGAGATTCTTCATATCCAGCTCCAGTTTATTATACACCTCGTATTTGTAATTGTCGAGGCGATTATAATTATTCTCCGGTTTATGCTTGATGATCTGTTTGAGAAGGATCAGCGCCCAGTTTACGTTCGCTTTTACCTCGTATGTTTTCAGGGAAACATCTGAGCGGGTTACCTCGAAGTTGATGACCTGTTCCTTTTGCTCTTTGCTTACCGGCAGTTTAAGGATGTTGTATCCCATTACCCTGACCAGCAATGAATCTGATGGGATAACATTTAGTTCGAACAGGTATTTCCCTTCCGCATTGCTAACCATACCTGTTTGGGTATGTACAAACTGAAGAGTGGCGAACGGAATGATTTCCTGTGAGTGCGCATCTCTGACCACTCCACTAACCTTGTACTGCTGCGCCATCAAACCCGAACCCCAACCGCTTACGCCGATGATTATTGCTAATATTCTTTTCCAGCCAACCATATCTGACAACAATATTATAGTATTTATCGCTATTCTGGACAGTCAGTATCCTATAGGTAACGCAGTTATAACAAAAAATTATATTTTGTGAATCAAATTTTTATTTTAACTTTGTAATGCAAAGTACTTTTCTGTATGGCAGATCAACAACATCTGGAGGCATTAACGGATATTAAGCGGATGATGGAGCGTAGCAGCCGTTTCATTTCGCTGAGCGGGTTAAGCGGCATTTCTGCCGGCGTTTTTGGCCTGGTTGGGGCATTTATTGCCAATACCTGGCTGAATGAATATTATTTCAGGTGGAATTCCACCGGGATACATAGTCATTCAGATTTCCTGGAGCTGAAATTCCGTTTAATTGTTTTGGGGTTCACTGTATTAGCAGCTGCGCTTATTGGGGGCACTTTTTTTACCTGGCGGAAAGCGAGGAAGAATAATTTACCCATCTGGGACCTGACATCAAGGAAGGTGCTGATCAATACAGCCATTCCTTTGGCGGCAGGCGGCGCATTTATAGCGGGTTTGTTATATAATCACCTGGAAGTGCTGGTAGCTCCTACCTGCCTGGTGTTTTACGGGTTGGCAATTATTAATGCCAGTAAGTATACATTGCCGGATGTGAAGTACCTGGGCATCTGTGAAGCTATTCTCGGTATACTTAATCTTTTCTATTTGAGGCAGGGGCTTTATTTTTGGGCCATAGGTTTCGGTTTACTGCACATCATTTACGGAGCGCTGATGTGGTGGAAATATGAAAGGAAAGGGACAGTTTAATCAATCGCATGAACCCGATAGGTAACTTAAATAAGATTTTCGAGAGCCGTATACGCCTGGGCGTTATGAGTGTATTGATGGTGAACGAAGAAGTTAATTTCAACGATCTTAAACAGATGCTGGAAGTAACGGATGGTAACCTGGCGTCGCATCTCAATACGTTGGAGGAAAACGGCTATCTCAAAGTGCATAAAGGTTTTATTGGCCGCAAAACCAATACCACCTATGCTATTACCGCAGCGGGCGAGAAGGCATTTAAAGGCCATCTCGCAGCGCTTGAACACATGATCAGATTCACTAAATAAATTTTTTTTGTCTTATTACTTTGAAATACAAAGTACTTTCTAAAAACAAAAAACATGGAACCTTCAACAAACGAATCCCCTTCTTTCTTCGACCGTTACGCCTACGCTATTAAAGCGGTTATCATTTTTGTACTGACGATGGTGCTGTTCGTCCCCGCCGCTTTGATTCAAAACATCATCTGGGAGCGCCGCGACAGGCAAAAAGAAGCCACCCAGGAAATCAGCAGCCGCTGGGGCGGCGAGCAGAATATTACCGGACCGGTGCTCGCCATTCCGTATAAAGGAGAAAGCACTTATGCGTATCTCCTGCCGGAAAACCTGAAGATCAACGGGGAGCTGCTGCCGGAGAAACTGCACCGCGGTATTTTTAATGTAGCTGTTTATAATGCAAGGCTGCAGCTGAGCGGCACCTTTAACAGTAATGAATTGCTGGCGCTTAATCTCCCTCCTTCCGCCCTGGATTGGGAACACGCATCATTACTCATTGGCATCAGCGATCTGCGTGGCATTGGCAACCAGGTACAAATGATGTGGAATGGTAAAAATTATGCGTTTAACCCGGGGCTCGTGAGCAACGACCTGTTTGACAGCGGTATTCAAACACCGGTATCCATTAATCCCCGCGACACAGGCGCCCTGGGAGGTAGCTTTTCACTGGAGCTGGGAATAAAAGGCTCCGGCAGGATCAGCTTCTCTCCCGTTGGCAAAACCACTATGGTAGGTATCAATTCCAGCTGGACAGACCCGGGCTTTGATGAGGCCTTTCCCCCTAAAACCCGCAGGGTAGACGATAAAGGCTTCGCTGCCACCTGGCAGATACAGCACCTGAACCGCAATTATCCCCAAAGCTGGGAAGGCAAAAAGTTCAATATTCATTCCGCTGATTTCGGGATCAGGTTATTTATGCCGGCAGAAAGCTACCAGATGTCTATGCGCGCCGTAAAGTATGCCATTATGATCATTGGGTTAACCTTTTTTGTCTTCTATTTTATTGAGTTATCACAGCGCCGCGCCCTTCATCCATTGCAGTATGCCCTCATAGGGCTCGCCCTTGTTATTTTTTATACCCTGCTCATCTCTATTTCAGAACAAATTAACTTTACTATGGCTTACCTGGTTGCCAGTGTGCTCACAATAGGTCTGATTATTGCATATACGGCTGCTGCCTTCAAAAGTATTCGTATTGCATCGGGCATAGGGGCTACACTTACTATTCTTTATGGATTCATTTATGTGATTATCAGTGCAGAAGACCAGGCGTTGCTGATGGGAAGCTTAGGGCTCTTTATTATCCTGGCCCTGATCATGTACTTCAGTACCACCATCAAGTGGGATAAGTTAGGACAAAAAAATACCAGTATCCAATAAAAACTAACATGGGAAATTCATATATCAGCAAACGGTTGGCCAGCTTCGGATACGCATTCAATGGTATTGCCGCTTTTCTGCGCAGTGAGCCGCATGCGCGTATTCATGCCCTTGCTACCATAGTGGTGGTGGCAGCCGGTTGCTGGTATAAAATAGCAACGCCGGAATGGATCTGGATCCTCCTCGCCATTACACTGGTGTGGATCACAGAGATGATAAATACAGTGATAGAAAAAATAATGGACCACCTTTCGCCGGAATTGCATCCTAAAGTGAAATTCATTAAGGATGTTGCTGCCGGCGCAGTACTGGTAGCGGCCATTGGAGCCGCTATTATAGGGGCTGTCGTGTTTATTCCCTATATTTTTTAATTATCTAAAAGTAACCATATGGAATTGAAGAGAACCTTCCGATTATTACAACACCGTATAGGCCGGTCGCGGCACCAATACACCCTGTATACTTCTGTGCTGTTCAGTATGGCGTTGCTGTTTTTCCGTGTAATGCATACCGGTAGTTATTTGCGGGTATCGCTCATCTGGAACCTTTTTCTGGCCTTTATTCCTTTTGCCATTACCGGCTGGATGGAGAAGCATCCGGAGCAGGTAAAGAACCGGTATAACTGGTACGGCTGCTTCATTGTATGGCTGCTGTTTATTCCCAACGCTCCTTACATTCTTACGGATCTGTTCCACCTGTTTGATGGTGGCGTGCCGCTTTGGTTCGACCTGTTTGTCATTTTTTCCTTTGCCTGGAATGGTATGATGTTCGGGTATATGTCTATCCGTAGCATGGAGAAAATGTGGAGTAACCGTCATAGCCGCTGGCCGGCATGGTTGTTTACTTTCCCGGTGATGTTCCTCTGCGGAATGGGCGTATATATAGGCAGGTATTTACGTTACAACAGCTGGGATATTGTGAAAGATCCGCTCACCCTGCTGGGCGATATGAAGGATATTTTCCTGCATCCCGTGGAAAACCGTCATGCCTGGGCTTTCACTATCTGTATGGGAATATTCCTGAGCTTAATGTACCCGCTGGTGAAGAAACAACATGCGTAGTTAGCGCCTTCGGCGCTTTTAAATTGTCTTGGAGCAGGATTACGCTGATTATACTGATTTGTCTGATTTTTGATTTTTGATTTTGTTTTTGTTTTTGTTTTTGTTTTTGATTTTGATTTTTGATTGATCATATTTGATTCTAAAAAATTAAGGGAGATAGAAGTAAATACTCACTTCTATCTCCCTTAATCATTTTATAAAATCCCAGAAAATAAAATCAGACAAATCAGTATAATCAGCGTAATCCTGCTCCAAGACAATTTAAAAGCGCCGAAGGCGCTAATCACGCTTAGAAGTCAACCCCCATGCCGAAGTACCATATCGGGCTGCCTCTGAAAAACGCTACAGCAGGCCAGCCCGCATCAGCGCGGAGGAAGTAGCCGGCAATAGTGGTACGCGCACCAAAACCATAACCACCTACAAACGGCCCGAGGAAGCCTTCTTTGATACGGGTGGTTATACCCTGTCCATCGTCATAGGTAGTATAGTTGGCGTCTTTAAAGCTCAGTTTTTTATTCCATGCGGTACCGATATCAATAAAGGATGTTACCTGGAAATTGCGCAGGAAAGCAGAGTTAATGGGTTTGTCGATGAATGTGGCAAACACCGGCAAACGGAGCTCTGTGTTCAGCAACATCACGTTATTACCATTTCTTGCATTCTGCTTGTAGCCACGCAGGTTACCGGCCAAAGTCTGGAAAGCATAATTTTCACTGAGGTTTACAGGGTTCCTGGTATTGATCTGCGGGTTCAGCCAGTTGTCAATACCACCCAGATAATACAGTAGTTTACGGGTTCCCCACGACATATCCATCGCGAAGCGGGTAGCCCATATAAAGTTGCGGTAAATTTTTTCATAGTGACGGATGTCCACTCCCATGTTATAGGTAAACCTGCCCTGTGCTGCCGCAGAAAGACCCGGGTTAAACAGCTCGTTCAATCCGCCGTTGGTAAGCTGCGCATTGGTTTCCCCGTAAATTTTATAACGGGTGCCATTCCAGATATTAATAGCCGGGTTGATGGTATTATCGTACACATACTCCAGGCGCATTAATGCGTAGGTTTCCTTGTAATCCTGGTTTATCAGGGATGGTTTATCTACCGCCTGCATCACCAGCTTGTCTGTACGGATGCCGGCAGATAACCGGATGCTCCTCACCTGGTCAAAAGGATACCGCATTTCCCCCTGGTAAATGTTGGTGATCATTTTGGCAGGAATAAATGCCGAATCCTGGCCAAACTGATCACGGATAGAAAACCCGTTGTTCTTATCTACTTTACGGTAGTAAGTAAATTTATAGTCAAAACGTTTCTTCAGGTAACTGGCTGAGAAGAAATACTCAGAGCCCTGCAGGGACGATGGGATACGGAAGCCCCCATTGAATTTCAGGTCTTCAAACAGGTCGCTCACACCAATGCGGATTAACCCGTTTACCGGGTCGGTAAGGCGGATAGGGCCGGTTGGCGGACCTGTAAATGGCTGGTATTTATTTACCAGGATAGAGTTGTCCAGTTGCAGGATCAGGTAATCGGAAGCAAATTTGAATTTATAAGGGAACAGTTTCGATTTCTTGAGGATCGATTCTTCCTCTTTTCTTTTTTCAAACAGCGCAGGCTCATTTGCCGTGATAGCCGTGGAGGTATCAGCCGGCTCATTACCAAATTCATTCTGGAAGAAGTTAGGATGCGTAGACGTATCTTTTGTTGGCGCCAGGTAGGTAGGCAGGCCTAAACGTAAACTGTCTGCATGCATCTGCGCTTTCCTGAAATTGGTGTTTTTTGCCGTTATATTCCTTTTTTTCAACACCACGGTGTCTACTTTCAGTTTCATCAGGCGTTTGATATCTGCATACTGTACCACTTCTGATACTTCTCCTTTTTCACCGGTGATCCTTGATTCCTGGATACCATAGGGATAATTGGAGATAGGGAACGTGTAAGTAGAATCTTTGGTGATAGTTACAGCCTCCACAGAATCGGGAGCTGTAGAGCCATAGGCGGCCAGGGTAGAATCCAGTTCTTCCTGGTCGGGGTTATGGAGTATTTCCGAGCCCACATAGAAAAGGGAATCCACGCCATCGGCCTGCGATTTGAAGAAGCCGGCATAACGGTTACGGATACCGTTGGCATCAGAAACAAAGGTAAAGTGAGTGGTATTGTACTGCATAGGCAGTTTGGCATTGCCATACTGCAGGTCGGTCAGCTGGGTGATCTGCTTTTCAGAGCTCCTGTTCCAGTTGTCGACCATAAATATATTGAATGGCCTGTTCATCAGCGAGGTATCGCTTCCCCTTCCTTTAGGGCCGGGCCTGTTGGAGGAGTAAAGGATACCGCTTTTGCCGGGGAAGGCGGCAAAAGAAGGGTCCAGGTCATCATACACGTCGTTGGTGATCTGGTCTGTTTTGGAATTGCTGATGTTGTAGGTAAAGATATCGGTATGCCCGTTTTTTACGGCAGAGAGCAACAGGGTGTTTTCCTGCACAGGCATGTATTTAAAGTCTATGACCCGGTCGAACTGCGGTAGCTCCTGGCGTATAGTCGTACGGGTGATAAGGTCATAGATCATCAGTTTGGTCTTGCCTTCATGTTCGTACACCACCGCCAGCCGGTTACCTTTTGTGTTCCATGCCATCTGCGGGTAGTTCGGATCTACCTGGTTGGCCAGTTGCATCACGCCGCTATGCAGCAACACTTTGGGCTTGTTCCAGCCAAGCTGGATCTGTACCCTGTATACGCCTTTCCGGAACTGGACTACAGCGTAGGAATTATTTTTAGGATTCGGGTTGAACCGGTAGTAATCGGCTTTAGGGGTAATTTCCTGGGCTACGATAGTGCGGCCTTTGGCGGAAGTTTTCCTTCTGCGGTTATCTTCCTGGAATCTTTTCTGGTAAAATACAAAGAAATCCTTGGTGGCATTTTTAGGTGTTTTGTTAAGCACCTGTTCAAATCCTTTTTTCAGCCCGCGGTTGATACGGGTGATATACATCAGGTAAGGTACGGCATCTTTTCCGTATTTGCTTTCCACGTAGTACCAGAAGGCCTGGCCAGCCAGGAGGGTATGATCGTAGGCAAGGGCATTGAAGTTGCTGTACTTGCCCGACATGATGATGAGTTTCAGTTCTTCGTCCTGTTTGGCGGTCCAGTTTTCAGCGGCATAGCCAATAAAGCCGTCGGTGAACCATTTCGGGAAGTCGATCAGGGCGGCATTACCGGCAAATTCGCCGATATCTTCCCCAAACAGCAATGTTTCCAGCATAATACGGGCAATCCCCTGCCGGATCTGGCGGCGGAGATTCTCATGGTTACCATCAAAGTAAACGATCATTTTGTTGCCCACCAGTTTGGTGACCCCTCCTGTATTCTGCCAGTCTATACCAATCCCGATATTGGATTGTTTCATTTCCCCGAAAGAGTTGTAAACCACAATATTAATACGCTGCCTGGGGTTTGATTCCATGAACTGTTCCAGCTGGGGTAATTCCTTTTCGGCTACCTGTGCCGCATACTTACCTAGTTCCAGCCCGTTCTGGGCGAAATAGGTGTTGAAATGGCGGCTCTGATAGTATCTCCATTTAAAGTTCTTGAACTGCACACGATTTTGTCCGAATTCTACTGTATTGGTCTGGGCCTGGGATACTATCGTTCCAAGTAATAGGGTACCGTGGAATAATAACCTGGTAATAAATCTGTTCATACAGAAAGTATTGATAATATTGTGATCTGTTTTAAAATTAGCCTAAAAAAATCGGGTTACAATGATTGAAATACAACAATTCACTTTTGGTCCCCTACAAGAAAACACTTTCCTGCTTATTAACGGAAAAAAGGAATGTATAATTATAGACCCAGGGTGTTATTTTCAGGACGAAAGAAAAGAATTATTACAATATATACAAACGCAGGGGTTAAATGTTATAAGATTATTGAATACCCACTGCCACTTTGATCATATATTCGGTAATAAACTGGTATCAGATACGTATAAAGTACGTCCTGAGTTTCATGAGCTGGAACAGCCTGTACTGGATAATTCCCAGCGGGCGGCAGGGATGTACAATATTCCTTTTGATCCCTCCCCGGAAGCAGGCCGCTACCTGGCGGAAGGAGAAAAGATCCTTTTTGGTACCGATGAACTAACGGTATTGTTTACCCCTGGCCATTCTCCGGGTAGCGTAGCTTTCTATTGCCCCGGTCAGCATTTCGTGATAGGCGGTGATGTATTGTTTTACCAGAGCATTGGCCGTACGGATCTTCCGGGCGGTAATCATGCTACCCTGCTGAAAACTATCCGGGAACAGCTGTTTGTATTACCGGATGAGGTGAGGGTATTCCCTGGTCACGGGCCCGCCACTACTATAGGTTTTGAGAAAAAGCACAACCCTTTCCTGGCAGCGTAGTTTATACTTTAATAAATTTCCCGATCACAGGTAACCGGGCAAACTCCTTCTTCTCCATCCGGAAAATAAACCAGGCATAGGCCGCAAAGAAAGCGGTTGCCACTGCGAGGGGAAGGGGCTTGAGGGCATAGATATCTTTAGGCGACAGCACCACCGCATTGAGCCAGCTGAACAGGTAGTAAATGCCGGTAGCCAGCCCTGTATAGGTAATTAATTTGGGAAGATGATAAGGAATGGGGTAATACTTCTGCCCCAATACATAGCAGATCACCATCTGTATAAAATAGCATACCATGGTGGCCAGCGCAGCACCATAGTAGCCCATTACCGGGATCCACCAGTAATTGAGCAGGAAGGCCAGCACGGCGGTGATGATGGTAATTACCGCACCTGTTTTGGTACGGTCGGTGAGCTTAAACCAGATAGTAAGGTTGTAATAAATGCCCAGGAACATATTGGCCAGCAGCAATACCGGCACAATACGCATGCCCTGGTAATAGAAAGGTACCCGCAGGAATGCCTTCCAGACATTCAGGTAAAGACTTACAAACAGGAACATAAAGCAAAGCATGATCACAAACAGCTTCATGATCCGGGCATACATTTTCCTCGGGTCCCCGCTCTCCGCCTGCTTAAAGAAAAAAGGCTCCGCTCCTAACCGGAATGCCTGTATGAACATGGTGATGAGAATGGCCAGTTTGTAGTTGGCGCTGTAAAGGGCAATGATCTCCTTTTTTGCGTCCATATCATCACCGGGCAGGAACTGGGGCAGGAACCAGGCCCTGTCGAATGTTTCATTTACCATGCCTGCCATGCCCACTATGATCAGTGGAAGGGCATAATGCATCATTTGTTTCCATAGCACGGCATCAAATTTCCATTCTATTTTACGTATCTGGGGGAGGAACAGCACCAGTGTGAGGGCGCTGCCCAGCATATTGCTCAGGTAAATATAGCCCGTCTGGTCGCTGCCGCTTTGCAGGTCCGGCAACCAGTGATGCCCGGCAGCATATAGTTTAGGACAGATCACCAGGAAGAAAATATTGAAAAAGATAGTGGTAACTATACCGGCTATACGAATGGCGGCATATCTTACCGGCCGCCCTTCCAGGCGCAATTGCGCAAAAGGAATGGCTGTGAGCGCATCAAAGCCCATCAGCAGCACCACGTAAGTGTAGTAGGTGGGATGCCCTGTAAGGCCCGCCAGTTCCCCGGCGTAGGAATTAATGACCGGCGATCGCAGCAGCAACAGCAAAACAGTGATGCTGATGGTAGAAAGCAACAGGGAAATGGTAGAAGTGCCCAGCACATGCGCCTGGTTCTCTTTTTTTGCGAAACGGAAGAAAGCCGTTTCCATACCATAGGTGAGCACAATATTGGCAAACGGGATATAGGCATATACGTTAGACATCTCCCCGAAAGAAGCACGGGTTAAGATGGTCAGATAAAAGGGCGTAAGGAAATAATTGAGCAGTTTGCTCACTATATTACTTAATCCGTAAAATACCGTTTGTCCTGCCAGGTTCTTGATACTCAATTCCCAAAATATTTTGACGCAAATTACGAATTACGGGTTACGAATTGCGGATTTATGGAAGAAACGGGCGCTTAACCGCTGCAGGCGGCCTATTCAAATCCTCCCCTTCTCTGCTGCTTTTTGTCGGACTGCCTCTTTTTGGATTCCATCCTTCTCTCCCTTGCCGCTTTGGATGGACGCGTGGGCACTCTCTTTTTGCGGGGAATGAGGGCCTTGCTGATCAGTTCATTCATTTTGGAAATCACTTCCTGCTTGTTGCCCAGCTGGGTGCGTTCCGTTTGAGACTTTACCTGTAACAGGCCGTCGGCATTGATGCGGTTCGATAACCGCTCCATCACCACTGTTTTTTGCTCCTGGGTTAACAGGGCAGAAGCCATTATGTCAAAGTAACCTTCTACCATGGTTTCCACCTTATTCACATTTTGCCCCCCACTGCCACCGCTGCGGGCAGTACGGAATGTGATCTCAGCGGACACATTAATATTCATTTTATCTTAATTTATAATATAAAAGATGCCTTAGGAAGGGCAATTTATTAAAACTACGGGGAATAGCACTGTTTTTACTATAAGCCGTAGTTTCCTGC
>NZ_DATCRD010000397.1:0-14433 GCF_036569185.1 Chitinophaga sp. | reverse complement strand
TTGCTGCTGATAGCGGTTTTAGTAAAGTACCCCGACATCCTGGAAGGGAATGTTACGCTCACTACAGATCCGCTGCCCATCAGGGCAAAGTCGCAAAGCGGGGGCAGGGTATTGCAGATCTTTGTGAAAGAAGGTCAGCAGGTAACAGAGGGAGAAGTGTTGGCAGAAATTGAAAATCCCATCGGGCTTAAAAAGATCAATGAGCTGGAACAGTTATGTATGTCTGTTAACAGGTGGCTGCACAATGATGTTACTGATTCACTGGCAACCTGCCTGAAAGATGATGGGCACCTGCTGGGAGAAGCGCAGGTCGATTATAACAAACTGCTGCAAAGTATCAACGCATACCTGCTGGTGAAAGACCAGCGTATTTATCATAAACGTATGACGAATCTCCGTATCCAGGGCAGCCGCTATACGGCTTTATCCAGATCGGCCGACCAGGAAAGGACATTGGTAAAACGGGAACTGGAAAGTGCGGAGGATTTTTTTGAAGCGAAGAAAAAACTGTATGAAGAAAGGGTGCTGTCGCGCAAGGAATTCAATGATGAAGTAACGGCGCTCAATGAAAAAAGACTGGCGCTGGAAAACCAGCTGGAAACAAAGATCCGCTCGGGCATCGCCGAAGGCGAAAATAACAAACTGCTGCTGGACATGGAATATGAGAAAAAAGAACGGGAGAATGAATTGGTATTGAGTATAGAGGAACAGGTGCGCAATGTGCAGAGTTATATCCGCGGCTGGCGTCTGAAATTCCTGGTAACGGCCCCGTTCAACGGGCGTGTGTACGAGCTAAGGCCACTGCAACGCAATGAAGTGGTTACAGCCGGCGAGGAGCTATACATGGTGGCGCCGGATCGTTTTAAATATGTGGCCTATTCCATGATCCCTGCTGCCAGCTTTGGCAAGATCGCAGTGGGCCAGCCCGCGCATATCATGCTGGCGCAGTTTCCCTATAATGAATATGGTTACCTGGAAGGCACCGTGAGCTTTATTTCGCATACGCCCCAGGCGGCAGACAATTCCAAACAGGGAGAGAAAAGCGAAGCCATGTACCGGGTACATATCCGGCTGCCCGACAGCCTGTACACTACTTATCATGTTAGTATAAGGTTCAGCCCTGAAATGACGGGCAGTATCCGTATCATTACGCGGGATAAGAACCTGTTGCAGCGGTTGCTTGATAACATTGCCAGGGTCGACAAATAAAAAATTCCCGATTGCGTAAACTTTTCCTTTTTCGTCGCAGGACCTTTGCGGAAGTTTTAATCAACCAGTCTATTTTAAATGACAAGACTTCTGCTTACTGTATATGCCCTGCTCTGTTCAGCGATAGTATACGCCCAGAACGGTACCATCAGCGGTATTGTAACCACCAGCGACGGCCATCCGGCTATTAATGTAACCATTACTGTAGAACGCACCAGGCTTGGCGCCATCAGCAATGAAAATGGTGAATATGCGATTAAAAATATTAAACCAGGTAACTGGACCCTGCGTATTACTTCGGTAGGTGCCGCTACCCAGCTGAAAG
Source organism: Chitinophaga sp. (assembly GCF_036569185.1). Taxonomy (GTDB): domain Bacteria; phylum Bacteroidota; class Bacteroidia; order Chitinophagales; family Chitinophagaceae; genus Chitinophaga. The sequence continues at coordinate 12,899 of NZ_DATCRD010000397.1, read as the reverse complement.
AAGTGACAGTAGCGCCCGGGCAATCCAGGCAGCTGAACTTTACCCTCAACGAAAGCGCAGCCCAGTTGAGCGAGGTAACTGTTTCTTCCCGTAACATGAACCGGGAAAGCCGGATAGTGGCTAAGATGCCGCTGAAGAACCTGGAGAATCCCCAGGTGTATAACAGCGTTTCCTCTGAGATCATGAGGCAGCAGGGCATCACTACCTATGATGATGTGATGCGCAATGTGCCAGGCATCTTCCAGACGTGGCAGTCGACCGGCCGGGCCGCCGATGGCGCCTCTTATTTCGCGCTCCGTGGTTTCGATGCACAGCCCTCTCTTATCAACGGCCTCCCTGGCCTCACCAGCGGCAACCTCGATCCTGCCGATGTGGAGGAAGTACAGGTCATGAAAGGTCCTTCCGGTACGCTCTTTGGCGCCAGTTTCTACAGCTACGGCGGTATCATCAATACCATCACCAAAAAACCTTACTATGGCTTTGGTGGTGAAGTAGGATATAGCATCGGCAGCTTCGGGCTTCACCGCGTTACAGCCGATGTGAATACCCTTCTCAGCAAGAAACAGAAAATTGCCATGAGGCTCAATGCGGCTTATACTTCTGAAAACTCTTTTCAGAATGCAGGCTTCCGGAAAGATTTTTTCATTGCTCCCTCTTTTGTATACGAAGTAAATGACCGTCTGTCTTTTCATGTGATGGCTGAAATTCTCCAGGAGAAAAGGGCGGTGCCACCAGTGTTCTTTCACACCAACCGCGCAGCTCCGCTCGATTTTAAAAACATCCGGGAACTGAACCTCAATGTGAAGGAATCATTTACCAGCAACGAGCTTACCATTAAAAATCCCCGTGTCAATGTGCAGGCGCAGATGCTGTATAAGCTGTCAGGCAACTGGACCTCTCAAACTGTTTTCTCCGGTGGCAGGGTAAAATCCGACGGGATCTATACATATATCTGGGACCAGGACCCGGGCGATAAATGGTTTGGGCAGAATTTTAGTATTGAAGATCAAACCACCAAAACATTTGATATACAACAGAACTTCAACGGTGATTTCAAAATCGGCGGTTTGCGTAACCGTTTGCTGATAGGGCTCGACTACTTCTTCCGCAATGTAGTGGATAAGGGTTCTGGTTCGATTACCGGCAGGAATGTGAGCCCGCAGGGAGAAGTGACGGATTATACGGATCCTTCCACAAAGGAAGTGCACCCGGCTTTACCGTTAACAAAGGATGCCATTTACGGCGCGCTGGCAGCTACTTCCAACAGCAATTCGGATGTTACCAACGGCTTCTACAGCGCTTATGTATCTGATGTGCTGAATATCACGCCTGAGTTGCTGGCTATGGTAAGTCTCCGGGCTGATTACTTCAATTCCAAAGGCGATAAGAACGCCTCCGACGATGATGGCTACAACCAGTTTGCCTTGTCGCCCAAGTTTGGATTAGTATACCAGGTAGTGCCGGATAAGATCTCCGTTTTTGGCAGCTATATGAATGCATTCCTGAACGTATCACCATCTTCTGTTTATGATGCCAACGGCGTTTATGAGCGTACACAGTCGTTCAAACCTGAACATGCCAACCAGTTTGAGTTTGGGGTGAAAACAGACCTCTTTGCAGATAAATTATACGCTACTTTATCTGTGTACGATATCAGGGTAGGCAACAAAGTGATCCCCGACAGTAAAAACCCCATGAACTCCACGCAAGGTGGTAAATTTGGCAGCCGTGGATTTGAGATAGACCTGAATGCCCATCCCGCACAGGGGTTAAACATCATTGCCGGTTACAGCTTTAATCATACAAAAGTACTGGAGGGTAATAAAGATGATTTCTATAGCGAACCAGGCAGGGCGCCCGGTGGGCAAGGGCCACAAAACCTCGTCAATCTCTGGGCTACTTACCGGTTTACCAGCGGCGCGTTGAAAAACTTTGGTATAGGCGCCGGCGGAAATTATGCCAGCAGGTATAAAGTGGTTGATAACAGTGTTACCGGTATTTTCTACCTGCCCAGCTATGCGCTGCTGAATGCCGGCGTATTTTACAATGCCAGGCATTTTCGTATATCTTTTAACGTGAATAATATCACCAATGAAGTGTATTACAATGGCTACTGGTCTGTAAACCCACAGAAACCAAGGAACTTCGTGGGAAGCATAGCATTTAAATTCTAGTAAAGAAAACAGCCGGCTCAAATACGAGCCGGCTGTTTTCTTTATAAGCTTACCCTGTTAAAGAAATTGATACTTAAAGAACCGGATACAATTTTTAAACGCACGGTATGCAGCCCATCTGCAGGGAAGGAGAGGGCGCCTGCATCTATGAGCGACCAGGCGCCGTTGCCGGTAATGGGCATGTTTATTACAGGCAGATCCGTTCCATCTACATTAAAGCGGATAGCTGCCGCCTGGTTGGAAGAGTAGCGCACCTCGAATTTGCTGTTGCCTGCACCGAAAGGAAGCTCTCTCCATTCCATCCACTCGTTAGCCTGGGTATTGTTCACATGCCATCCGCCGTAGGTGTCGCCATTCTTTACAATGTCCAGGTCGCCATCGCGGAAAGTACCGCCGCTATTACCACTACTGAGGTCATTGTAAAAGTCGCATCCTTCCGCTTCCACTTTCAGTGTGGCGGGATAGGGATCATTACTGAAGCGCCGCAGGATGTTGATACGTTGATTGGGATAATCATAATACGTAACATCCCTGCTCCTGAAAATAGCGGCGTTTTCCGCGCAATCAGTGAAGCCTTCCAGTAAGGTGAACAGGGCGCCGGCTCCCCGGGTGTTGGTGAGCGTATTGATCCAGGTTTGTCCGTGGTTGGCGTCGATGAACATATTGGTAGTGCCTTGTACCACGCGGAAGCCGGGTACGCCGGAACCTACCTTTACGCCGTTGAAAGTATACAGCGTAGAAGGATTGGTCATGTTGAACCAGTTATGCACCGCATCCGTTACTGTTGGGTCGTTCACGGCAGGGTCCCTGTCGATCCACGATTTTTCAATCACCAGGTAGGGGTTCTGCCCGAAGGTGGCATTGAACTGCGCGCGTATATATTGCAGGATCTTCTTCAGGTTACCATTACCGGAATTAATGGCCCAGCTGGGATGCACGGCCCAGAAGAATATCACCGGCCTGCCATTGTATTTAAAGCGTTTGGCGTCTGGTATGTTCTGATAGGCGGTTTTGATATTATAGGTCCAGATGTATTTATAGTTTGCCGTATCGCCGCAGTCGAAAGGCGTAGACGTCGTATAGCCCAGACCGTTATCTACATTCCTGTTGGCGCACCAGGAAGAAGGGCAATCGTCAAACACAGCAATGGTGAACTTACCGGTTACGCCCCTGCGATCCATGGCCTGTGTGAGCTTTGTCAGTTTACGCGGGTCGCCATGATCAACGGTGGGTACATTGGGGCTGTAGCCACGGCAATTAGCAGCGAAGAAGTCCTGCCCGCTGAAGGCAAATTCTTCCACCAGGTTATCCCACCAGTCGTCTTCGCTGGCAGATGATTTATACAGGGGCAGATTGTAAAGGATGTTGCCTGCCGGCGTGGGATTAGGGCCTCCCCCGGAGCGGATGGTGTTATTGAAGCCAACTACCGAGCCTATAAATTGGGTGGCGGCCAGCGTGCCTGTGGAGGCCGACAATGTTTTTTCACCGGGAACAGCTTGCGGTTCCAGTGCTTTCTTTGAGCAGGAGGTAATGCACAGTACAGTTATGCATACGCTAACTAATAAAAGGTGTTTCATGATGATAAGATTTTATAAGATGGTAAAGAAGATGAATGCCCATTAACGTGGAGAATGGGCGCAGTTAAGCGATGCCGTTACCTTATGGCGGGTGGCAATAATTCATACCGTGGGTTTTAAATGAAGAAAAAGCGAAGGTAGAAGCAGGTGCTTAACAAAGGGCTTAACAAACGCATTAATAACGTGGATGCCGCTACAAAGAAGTAAGTGTTTGCTGTTTTCAGCGCTTTTCCGTATCATTACGTCTACAACGGATAACCCGGTTAACCCAGCTTAACGGAAACAAGCTGCATTCTAAAAGAACGGACTGATGAACACTTATGCTTTTGCACCGCCAGCAGATGGCAAAGATTATTTCAAGGCAGGCGATTTTATTTTTGAGATAGATGATACCCGATCCGGGCAGGGATTTGACCATTCCGGCGCTGCAACCATCACGCTGGTAGCCAGAACCAGTGAGGCGACAAAGGCCGTGAAGAAGAAGTTACTGGACGATGACGAGCCAACAGGGGAGGTGAAGATAGTGATTCCCGCATTGGGGATTTACAAACCCGGTTTCCTGGAAGGCATATTGCAGTTTAAAGAAGATAAACAGGAAGCGCCTTATCTTTCCATGGACAAGAGAGGCTTTCAGTATTCGCTCAAATTTTTCGGCGATGTAGTTTTCAGGGATGGCTGGGTGGCCATGTTGGGCCATCTGAAACCTTCCTGGGGCGAGAAGCCTCTTTTCCCGGTAAACATCTACAGGAAAATTAATAAAGAACAGTTCAACTGGGAGCGATACACATTTACGTCCGTGGAAGAAGCAGCAGGAGCGCCGGTGGAGCAGGTAAAAAAGCTGGTGCTGGTGAACCCGGAATTCAGCAAACTGCCCAATGAATTTTACCGCCTGAAATCCCTGCAGCACGTGGAAATCACGCCTAAGTGGCCAGTGCAGCAATTACCGCTGGAACGCCTGGATGATAAATTACTGGAGCTGAAAGACCTGGAGAACCTGGTAGTCGCTAATACTGCTTTATGCCGGATCCCCGAATATATGAATAAGCTTACAAAGCTCAGGCATTGCTCGTTTGCAGGCGGGCAGCTGTCGCGCGTGCCCGCCCGCCTGATGGATATGCCCCGCCTGGAATACCTGAACCTGAACGGTAACCAGCTCAGTGACATTGCCGTATTCAACATGCCGGAGCTTAAATACCTCCACCTGGAAAAGAACCAGTTAAAAACGCTGCCGGAAAACCTGTTGTCGTTGCCAAAGATCGAAAAGATCTATGTATCGGGGAATCCTTTTTCCTTCCTTTCGCCTGGCTTTTCTGATTTCGCGGGGCTGGAACTGGATATGAAAAGCAGACAACAGTTGCTGGACAATACTTATAAGGATGCCGATGGCAATGAGCCTGTAGCCTGGAATAATGAAGCATTCTTTGCGCAACAGGACGAAGCGTTAATCCGCCCGGTAGAAGAGATCATTACAGAGAATGGATTGTCGCCGTACAAGGATGCTTTACGGGCGCTGGTAAAAAAGGCCATAGGGTTTAATCAAACCGCTGAAGAAGACTATGCGGATACCGGTAACCACCGCTTTGGCGGGAGGCCTGATCTGCCGCAGGATATTGATTATCCCGTGTTTTATGATGATTATAATAAGCGGTATTACAAGTACGAATTCATTGCGCAGGTGAATTGCGAAACGCTGGCGCCTTTGCAGGAATATTTGCCCCGTACAGGCACGCTCTTTTTTTTCTTTGAAACTATACATCGCCTGGGATCAAAGGGATGTATACCCTGTAAAGTGTTGTATGTGGAGGATAATTCCACGTTGCAATCCGGCAGTAGATTTTCCTTTTCGGAAGAAGATTTTTTTGAGCTGGAAGGCGGGCAATACCGGCCTTATAAGGCGGATGCCTTTGTCCGCAATTCCGTGCCTTGTTTTTATTCCTGGCATTCCAATCAATACCTGTTCAGGGGTGTCTCAAAGTCCTTACCGGAAGATGAGGACCTGATGGAGGGCCTGTATGAAACTTTTGAAGAGCCGGTTAACTTCCTGCTGGAAAGTGATCATGCCATCAATAGCTATGGCTTTACCCAGCATGAATCCCCGGAACTGCAGGCGGCGCTGGCCTGCAAGGGCGACCCGGAAGACTGGACCATTCTGCTTGCCGTAAAATCGCGGGGAGATTTCCAGTGGGGCGATGCCGGCGACCTGTTTTTTGTGATACACAAAAGCGACCTTGCGAAAAAGGATTTCCGCAAAGTATATGTAACCCTGGAGAGCAGTTAAATTATTTGATGTTATGAGAGAGAAACTGGTTTCATTCTGGCAACGTTTTGGCCCGCCCCTGGAAGCGGTGGGACTGATACTTTTAGTTATTGCAAACACCTACATGAAAGATTCCATGACTTTCAGGGTGGTGGCGATCTTTTACTGGCTGGTCTGCCTGGTACTTTATGTTATCACCGAGCCCAACTACCGGAAGGTAAGGTTCTGGGTTTTCCTCCTGCTTGGATTGCTGCTGGTCATTAACCAGCTGCCTCAATTTCCGGGAGCTATGAATTAGCTGCCTGTTTCAGGCTTTACTTTTTATCTGCCTGTTGTTCTTCCTCCCTTTAAACCGGAAAGGGCGTCTTTTACCCGCAACTTCCCAAATGATAATTCATTGATCTGCCGTTTATAATCCATAGTTATTAAGTATGGCTTATAATCGGGGGGAATCCGGCCCGGATACGGGGAATATCCGGGGGAAACAGGGAGTATCCACAGGGTAGCCATGCAGTAAGCTGCCTGATAGAACCGGACAGTTCCTGTGCCAATACCGGACAATTTTTTCCTGAATATATGTATATCCGGATGATTAACAATCATATAATAGCTGGCATTATTATGGGGGCGCGTTTCCAAACCAAAGTCGCCATTTATGCTGAAAAACTATGTCAGGATTGCCTGGAGAAACCTGGTTAAAAGTAAGATCTTTTCTTTTATCAATATTTTCGGTCTTGCTACCGGTATAGCAGTGGCCATGCTCATTGGCCTCTGGATCTATGATGAGGTTTCCGTTAATACGCATCATAAGCATTACAGCACGCTGTACCAGGTGATTATGCATCAAACCACTGATGGGGTAAGGCATACAAACCGCGGCATGCCTTTATCCATGGGAGATGAGCTGAAAGGCAGGTTCGCCGACTTTGAGGGGGTAGCCATGTGCGACTGGGGAGGAAGGCATTCCTTATCCTATGGGGATAAGCGGTTCAGTAAGGAAGGCTACTTTATTGGAGAAGAAGCCATTGATATGTTTTCATTTAAGGTGTTGAATGGTGATAACCATCCCTTACATGATCCGTATTCCATTGTGCTTACGGAAGAAACCGCGCATACGCTTTTCGGAGAGGAGAATCCCGTTGGCAAAATAGTGAAACTGGACAATGCCCATGATCTGAAAGTGACCGCCGTTGTTGCCGCGCAGCCTAAAAATGCTACCCTTGTTTTTGACCTGTTGCTTCCGTGGCAACTACAGGAGAACATCAATCCCAATATTAAAATTTACAAAGATAATTGGGGAAATTACTCCTGGCGTACGTTTGTACAGTTGAACGATCATGCAGATCCCGGAACCGTAAATGCTAAAATAAAAAATATAATACTGGATCATTTTCCCGGCGACCAGCTGGTGATCAATTCAAAGCCGGAGGTGGTGATGTTTCCTATGTCTAAATGGAGGTTATATGCTGATTTTGAGAATGGGGTAAACACGGGGGGCTTTATTAAATACATCAGGATGTTTGGTGTGCTGGGACTGATTGTGCTGGTAATTGCCTGTATTAATTTTATGAACCTGAGCACTGCCCGGTCTGAGAAGAGGGCCAGGGAAGTAGGCATCCGTAAGGCGGTGGGCAGTTTACGGAAACAACTGATGGGACAATTCCTGGTTGAGTCCCTGTTTATTGCTGTATTGGCCTTTTTTATGGCCCTGGGCATCACTGCTATATCCTTACCGTATTTCAACCAGCTCACCGAAAAAACGATGAGTTTGCAGATCACCAATCCTTATTTCTGGGGGATAATGATGGTCTTTACGGTCTTAACCGGGTTGCTGGCGGGCAGTTATCCTGCCTTTTATCTTTCGTCGTTTAACCCGGTAAAAGTGCTGAAAGGCGTGCACCGGGTTGGGCCGGGCGGCGCCCTGCCACGGAAAATACTGGTGGTAACCCAGTTTGCCTGTTCGGTGATCCTGATGATTGGCACCATCATCGTTTACCAGCAAATTCAGCACGGAAAGAACCGCCCGGTTGGCTTTAATAAATCCGGATTGATTGCCGTCAACTACTCCGATGATATCAACAGGAACTTTGAGCCGTTGCAACAGGACCTGTTAAATTCAGGGGCCGTGGTTTCCGTTTGTAAAACCAATTCGCCCCCAACGGAGGTATGGGCAAGGCAAAGCGGCTGGGAATGGAAAGGAAGCCAGCAAAACGATCAGCTGATCGCTTTCCCGACCATTGCTACCGAATACGACTATACGAAAACATTGGGTATAAAAATAAAAGAGGGCCGGGATTTTTCAAGGGCCTTTGCCACCGACTCCAGTGGCGTATTGTTAAACGAAGCGGCGGTAAAGCGCCTGGGCCTGAAAAACCCTATAGGTGAAGTGTTGAAGTGGAATGGAGCGCCTCGCACCGTGACAGGCATCGTGCCCGATATGCAGATGGAATCTCCTTTTCAGCAGGTTTCTCCCTTAATGATCGTATTCTTTAAAGGTTGGGTGAACCAGCTTTGTATCCGTATGAACCCCGGCATGTCTGCATCTGAAGCCATTAGCCGCATTAAGCCGGTATTCGACAAATATAATCCTTCCTTTCCATTTGAATATAAGTTTGCCGATGAGGAGTATGCCAGGAAATTCAACTACGAAGAGCTGGTGGGAAGCTTAGCTGCTATTATCGCTGTATTGGCTATTGTTATTTCCTGCCTGGGACTTTTTGGTCTTGCTACTTTTATGGCGGAACAACGGACAAAGGAAATCGGTATCCGCAAAGTGCTTGGGGCCAGTGTAATGAACCTGTGGCAGATGCTTTCAAGGGACTTCCTGGTACTGGTGTTAACGGGATGCGCCATTGCCATACCCATTGCATTTTATATCATGGATAACTGGCTAAAGCAGTATCAGTACAAAATCCATATTGGGATATGGGTATTTATGCTGGTGCTGGTGTTATCAGTAGTGGTTACGCTTCTTACCGTGAGTTTCCAGGCTATTAAAGCCGCTATAGCCAATCCTGTAAAAAGTTTAAGGACGGAATAGCCATTTTTTCGATGTTTGCTGCTTTCCCAACCTGTCATGTTATAATTCTTTTTGTTCCGCATGGGGGTATCCTGATGTTACAGGCGTTTTAGTAGTAACAATAAATATTTACGGATATCATGAAAAAGTATGTTTACCTCTCAGGGACATTGTTATGTCTCCTGGCCGCTTATTGCAACCCCTTAATGGCCCAGAAAAGTTCGACGGCGAAAAGTATTTCAGTAAAAGAAGACAGCGTACTGATGATGAGCGGGGAAGTCAAACATGGTAAAATAACCGGAGTGGGAACAGATGCTGTTTCCTTTGTGCACAGCGGGGAAAAGCTGGAGTATTCTTTGAAGAAAACAGACATTCAGAAAATTATGTTTGCCAGCGGCAGAACGGAAATTGTAACTACACCCGTTGCAGCAAAAAAAAAGGAAGACAATTATCCTCCTATGGAGCATAACCTGATCGCTGTATTGCCTTTCAAATACCGCAGTGTAGGGGAGCCGCTGGAACAGATCAATGCTACAAAAGAAAAACTGCAGGATGATACTTATTCTTACCTGAGCAAACGGAATGGATTGTATAAATTCCAGGACCCGCAAACTACCAATGCGTTGCTGATCCGCAACGGTATTGATGAAAACAGTATCAGGGGATATACTTTTGATGAGCTGTGTAAGATCCTGGGTACAGCGTATATTATACAGGGAGGTTTATCGCGCAGCAGTAAAGAAAATATAGCCAGCGCTGAAACTAAAACGATCAAGAGCGATGATGACCGTACCCGGCAGAATAAAGCGGCCAGCACGGTAGTTGAAAGAACGTATCAGAATGAAGTGTCGGTGCTTATTTACAACAGGCAAAACGATAAGATTTTCGACAATCACCGGACGGCTATTTTATCAGGAGAGGCTTCATATAAAGATGCATTATTTTATATGCTGAAAAGATGCCCGGTTTATAACAAGTAACTTGTAACATGTGTGGAGATATAAATCTGCACATTACTGTTGTTATATTAAGATAAATACGTTTTACGGTACTGGCTGGGCGTTTGCAGTTTTACTTCTTTGAATTGTTTACTGAAATGCGCCCAGCTTTTATAGCCGCTTTCATAGCAGATATCCAGGATAGGCCGGGTAGTGGCTGTAAGCAGTTTACAGGCGTGGCTGATGCGTAAGTCTCTCAGGAAATCGAAATATGTTTTCTTGATATTTTTTTTGAAGAAGCGGCAGAAGTTGGGCACACTCATATTGGCAATAGCTGCTACTTCCTCCAGGGTTACTTTTTCAAGGTAATGTTTAAAAGAGAAATCAATAATTTTTTCGATGATGGGGTTTACTACGTTGCCGGTATCGTTGAAGTCTTCCGACAGTATTTTATAATGAGTGGAATGGCCTATTTTATGCAGGCATTGCAGTAACAGGATGAGTTTATCAAACCCTTTTTTGCGGTACATCTGCTGCATACTTTCCGACACTTCTTTTTTCAACGCTTTCCCCAATTGTATGCCGTTGTTCTTTTGCAGCAGGGATTGTATCGTTTTCATTTCCGTCATTTGTAACAATCCTTCTCCCCAGCAGTCGGCGGTGAAGTGTATTACCAGTGCAGCCCCTTTCATTTGCGGATGGCTTTTCCTGAACCAGTGGGGAAGATTACCGGCCATGAAAAATACATCGTTCACTTTATAATCGCATACGTAGTCGCCGATCATAGCCGTTCCATGTCCTTTTAATATCAGGATCAATTCGTACTCAGGATGTTTGTGCCAGTTGGTTTCAAACTGCGGCGTTTCATAAATGCGGCAGGCAAAACTCTGGCTTGAGTCGTTGGTGATTTTTTGAAGAATCGTTTTCATACAGGTTCTAAGATAAGGCATCTTATCATTTAAATGAATGATTATGGCTAAATATTGATAAGATAGCATATTTTCTTTCAAAAATAGCGGTTGAATACTTTTTAAAATCAGGCAATATTTGCGTAATAAAACACGATATGAAAACAGTTACAGGAGAGAAAATTTTCTTCGCCGGCATTCCGGCTATTCAATTTGAAGGTCCGAAAACAGATAACCCGCTGGCTTATCGCTGGTATGATGAGAACCGGGTAGTAGCCGGTAAATCAATGAAAGAGTGGTTAAGGTTCGCAGTTGCTTACTGGCATTCTTTTAACGGAACAGGTGCTGATCCCTTTGGTGAAGCAACGCATATTTTTGAATGGGATAAGAACACAGATCCCATTGCCAGGGCGAAGGATAAGGCTGATGCCGCTTTTGAGCTCATTACCAAACTTAATCTTCCTTATTATTGCTTCCACGATGTAGACGTGGTGGATTATACAAACGATATTGAGGAGAATGAAAAGCGTTTACAAACACTCACACAATACCTGAAGCAAAAGCAGGAGGAGAGTGGTGTGAAGCTGTTATGGGGAACAGCCAACCTGTTCAGTCACCGCCGCTATATGAACGGTGCGGCCACCAACCCCGACTTCCATGTACTGAGCCATGCAGCAGCACAGGTAAAAGCTGCGCTGGATGCTACCATTGCATTAGGTGGAGAAAATTATGTTTTCTGGGGTGGTCGTGAAGGCTATATGAGCCTGTTAAATACCGATATGAAACGGGAAAAGGAACACCTGGCCAGGTTCCTGCAGGCATCAAGGGATTATGCCCGCAAGAACGGGTTTAAAGGCACTTTCTTTATTGAGCCCAAGCCTTGCGAACCAACCAAGCACCAGTATGATTACGATGCGGAAACGGTGATCGGTTTCCTTCGCCAGTACGACCTGCTGAACGATTTCAAGCTCAATCTCGAAGTGAACCACGCTACACTGGCAGGCCATACTTTCCAGCATGAGTTACAGGTAGCCATAGATGCAGGTTTACTTGGAAGCATTGACGCCAACAGGGGCGACTACCAGAATGGATGGGATACCGACCAGTTCCCTACCAATCTGAATGAATTAACAGAAGCGATGCTGATCATTCTTGAAGGAGGCGGCTTTAAAGGAGGTGGTATCAATTTCGATGCAAAGATCAGGAGAAACTCTACCGATCCTGCCGATATTTTTTATGCGCATATCGGTGGCGTAGATAGCTTTGCCCGAGCCCTGATCACCGCTGATGCCATCCTTGAGAAAAGTGAGTACAGGAAATTACGGCAGGAGCGTTATGCTTCCTTCGATGGATCCACTGCAAAGGCATTTGAAGCAGGGAAGGCCAGCCTGGAAGATCTGCGCGCCTTTGCCATTGCGCAGGGAGAGCCGGCTGTGAAGAGCGGAAGACAGGAATACCTGGAGAATATCATTAATAATTATTTGTAAGCATTTAGCATTCCCGTTATGGCCCTCGTGGCTATTACACACCCACCTGCTCTCAGAGAGTAGGTGGGATTTTTTATGTGCGTAGTATTCTTGCTCTAACATCCGCTATCGCGTTGCGGATGGCTGGCGTCCCCACACCATAATAGGCGCTTCGCCCGCGCCGGAGGAAGGAGATCAGGGTATTTCTGTAAGCTCCCGTATGCTAATGAATAAGAAAGGTTGAAAATACACTTATTTATTTTTATCTTACCGTGATTCAATCATACGTATAAATTCCATGTCTACACTTTCTCAAATACTCGAACATAAGATCATTGCCATTGTGCGTGGCGTGCAGCCGGAAAATGTGCTACGGCTGGCGGAGGCCATGTATGCGGGTGGCATCCGCCTGCTGGAGGTAACTATGAATTCGGCCGACCCGCTGACCGTTATCAAAGAAGTATCCGCCAGGATGGGCGATAAAATGATCATAGGCGCAGGCACTGTGCTGGATGCCGCCGCCGCCCGCGAAGCAGCGGCAGCAGGGGCGCGTTTTATTC
>NZ_DATCRD010000396.1:0-20808 GCF_036569185.1 Chitinophaga sp. | reverse complement strand
CTAAATGATGTTACGCACGCCGGTCTTATTCCTGGTATTTAACCGCCCTGAACAAACATTGCAGGTGTTCAGACAAATCAGGCTGCAGCAGCCCGAACAGCTGTTTATTGCCGCCGATGGCCCCCGGCAGGACCGGCCCGGGGAGGCGGCGTTGTGTGAGACTACCCGCACCGCAGTGCTTAATGGTATCGACTGGCCCTGTGAAGTAACCACGTTGTTCCGCGAACATAACCTGGGCTGTGGTAAGGCAGTTAGCTCGGCGATCGACTGGTTCTTCGGTCATGTAGAAGAAGGTATTATACTGGAAGATGATTGTGTGCCTGATGCAACTTTCTTTTCCTTCTGTACCGCCATGCTTACAAAGTACCGGGATAACACCACCATTATGCATATTAACGGCGGCAACTACCAGGCGGGCATCCCCAGGGGAAACGCTTCTTATTATTACTCCCGCTATGCACATATATGGGGATGGGCCTCCTGGCGCCGCGCCTGGCAGTATTATGATTTTACCCTGCAGCGGTATAAGCGTGATTCCCGGGAAGGGCTTAGCACTTTCCTGCAATCAGAATTGCAGGCTATTTACGGGCACCGCGTGGATACCTGGGATATCCAGTGGTTTATGAGCGTGTGGTTTAATAAAGGATGGGTGATTACGCCTAACATAAGCCTGGTTAAAAATATTGGCTATGGTAAAGACGCTACCCATACGCGCGTGGTTCCAGGCTGGTTTAAAAAGATCCGGTACGGCACAATAACAGCTATCAGTCATCCAGACAGTTATCATATCAACGAAGAAGCAGACAGGTATACCGTCAACACCTTGTATAACCCTGGCAGGTTAATTCTCAGGGTAAAAAAAATAGTAAAAAACAATACGTTTCTGTACAACCTGTACAAACGTATTTCCTGATCAGTAAATTTATATGGAAACAGGATACATTGATCTTCAAAGCAATAATTTTTTCGTGGAATGTTTCAGGGAAAGCATGCCCCTGGTCATTGCGGCCATATTGCTGTACCTGTATTACAACAGGCGGATCAACATTATAGATATGCTGTTGTATGCCTTTGCATCGGAAGCTTATACCCTGTTGTCCATCGGTCCTACGTTTACCGCTACATTTTTTGTGGGCATGTTTATCTTTTTTGAACAGGCCCATCAACTGTTTACCGGCAGGCAATACATCCGGAAGGAGTATCTTTTCCTGCTGCTGTTACCACTGCTTTCAAGCATTGCAGTATTCCTGATCACGCAACTTTATAGGGATCCTTTCCATTATCCCGGCGGTAAGCTTTTTGTGTTCTATACAAAGCCCCTTTACTTTTACCTGAAAACCTATCTTCCCCTGTTTGCTATTGGCGCGAAGATAGTGCAGGAAAGAAAACAGCTTTCCTTTGAACAATTCGCTGAAAGCATAAAAAAAATTGCCGTCATATCCTGCGTGATTGCCTCCATCCAGGTAGCTGTACAGCTTACTTTCCGCAATGTGGAGCTGAGCGAGCTACTGGGCCTGCAGGGACGTTACCTGATGCAGGAGATCAACGGTCCACTCGGATTGCGGGTACAGGCATTATTCGGGGAACCTAAAGTATTTGGCGCTTTCCTGTCGCTCGCCATTCCCTTCTTTCTAAGAGACCGGAACTACAAGGCCACCGCAGTAATGATAATAGCGGGCATACTTACTTCTTCCCAAACATTCTGGATCAATCTCCTGGCAGGCGGGTTGGTGTTTGTATGCCTGCCGCAAGTGATGACTGTAAGATGGAAAATAGCAGGCACGCTGGGAATCATCATTGGTCTTTTTCTCGGGGTAGCTGCCTCCAAGGAATATTTCCTGAAACATTATATGGAAAATCGTCATCAGCCCCTGTACCAACTGCTTTTTGAAAGATCCGCCTACCGGTACGACAACGAGGCTGTTTGGGGCAAGAGCAATATCATTCTCGGCATTCCGCTGCAAAGGGATATGGAGCTGCCGGTAGTGGATTTCCTGCGGGATGAACCCTATCTTCTCATATCAGGTTACGGCGCAGGCAACAGTCCATTTATTCCTCCCAACTATTTTTTCGGGCAACTCAGTTACCAAAGCAACATAGAAGGCGTTGGCGGCCGTAACCTGAATATGCGCTGGTTCTTTATCCTGGCTGAATTCGGAGCGGTGTCCCTGTTCTTTTTCTTCCTGGTGCTTACCAGAACGGGGCAGCATGTTACGTCTTTTCAACGCAGCTACCTGGCATATGTAGCGGTTTGTTTCTTTTTCAGCCAGATAGATCTCTTCCTGGTCATCGTAGCATTACTCTGCGCATATGACGATAACGGGGATGAAAAAATTACAGATCCAACAGCAATATAAAAGATGCAGGTATTTTTAGACAATATTGTATTCTCCATTCAGAAAGCCGGCGGCGTATCTGCCTACTGGTACGAGCTGCTGCGCGGTATGGTCAACAGCGGCCTGTCTGTTGGCTGCCTAAACGTAAGATTGCAATCAGACAATATTTTTGAGCGGAATATAGATTATCATCGTTTTAATTGCATCCGTGAAAGCTGGATCCCCAGCAGGTACCTGCGATACCTGCCCCTGCGTTACGCCCTGCCTCCCGCTGCTGTTTTCCATGGGGGCTACCTGCGGGTATCTCCACAAAAAGATATCCTGAATATCCTTACTGTGCACGACTTTGCTCATGAGCGGAAGCTGGCTACAAAGTTCCCCCGCGGACTGGCCAATACCCTTCAAAAAGCATACAGCATCCGGCGGGCTGATGGTATCATCTGTATTTCAGACAGTACCCGGAGAGAGCTGCTGCACTTCTTCCCGGACATTCCTCCTGCAAAAGTAAAAGTGATCCATCATGGTATCGGCAACTTCTTCCCCATCAACAAACAACAACCGGTAAGCTGTTCGCTGAATATGGATCTGCGGGAAAAATTCATCCTTTATGTTGGCGCGCGCAGGCATTATAAAAATTTTTCCATGGCGGTAAAAACAATGGAGCTGCTTCCTCCATCCTACCGCCTGGTAACTATTGGCGGTGAACCATGGAGTAAACAGGAGATGAGTATGATGAAAGAAAAGATAGCCGGCCGCTATCATATTTTTCCTGCCATCTCCCAGGCCGATCTGAATGTTCTATACAACCATGCTTTTTGTTTGCTCTATACTTCTGCGTATGAAGGCTTTGGCTTTCCCCCGGGAGAGGCCATGAAAGCCGGTTGCCCGGTGGTGACCACCGGCGCTACGTCCATGCCCGAAGTAGTAGGCGATGCAGGCCTGATGGCCGATACGCCGGACCCGGTATTATTTGCGGAGAAGATCAACGCCCTCGAAAATGAAACTTACCGGCAGCAGCTGATTGCACAAGGCCTGCAACGGGTGCAGCAATTTACATGGGATAAAAGCGTACAGGAAACAATTGGTTTTTACAAAGATTGCTGGAACCTCAAATTCTCTTCATGAGCATTATTTTCAAAATAGCAGACACCGTAAAAGTATTCCTCAGCTCCGGCAGGGGATTCAGCTCACTGCTGGAAAAAGGCGCCTCCGTAGCTTCCACCCGGATCCTCCATAACTGCCGGCATTATATTCCCACCTTAGGCACTATCATAGATGCAGGCGCCAACCAGGGCCAGTTTGCCATGGCTGCCGCTCACTTTTACCCTGCTGCCCGCATTCATTCCTTTGAGCCCCTCCCCGAAGTGTTTGCCCTGCTGCAACGTAATACGCGCAGGCTAAGCAACATCAGCAGCTATAACATGGCCCTGGGCAATACCAACGGAACACTAGAGTTTTACAGCAACGCATACTCCCACGCCAGCTCCGCACTGCATATATCTGCACTGCAAAAAAATATGCTTCCCAAAACAGCTGTCACCAACCGGATAGATGTGCCTGTGCAACGACTGGACGACCTTCATCACCGGCTATCTTTCCTTCCACCGGTACTGCTGAAAATGGATGTACAGGGATTTGAGAAAGAAGTATTGAAAGGCGCTATCAGAAGCCTCCGGCAAATTGATTACCTGTTGTTTGAAACCTCTTTTGTACAGATGTACGACGGCGAGCCGCTGTTTGATGAGATGCATCATTTTGTAAAAGAGCTCGGATTTGAATTCATCGCCCCGGTAGGATTTCTTCAGTCAGAAAAATTACAAATCCTGCAAATGGACCTGCTTTATAAAAGAAAAACCCATGAAAATTGTAGTTAACGACCATTCCGGCCACGCTTTCACCCTCCAGCTAAGCCGGCAGTTTGCACAAAGCGGGCATGAAGTATTACATGCCTACTCGGTTTCTTTTCAATCGCCCAAAGGAAACTTTGAAGACCTGCCTCCATCAGGTACCAGTTTAAAAGTACTGCCTATCATGATCAGGGGAACATTCGATAAATACTCTCTTTTAAAAAGACGGAAACAGGAAATTGACTATGCCCGGCAGCTCATACGCGAACTGGAAATATTCCGGCCAGATGTAGTGCTGAGCGGCACCACGCCGTTGTTTGTACAACAGCATGTACAGCAGTACTGCATTAGTAAGGGGATCAAATTTGTGTACTGGTGCCAGGATATCTATACCATTGCCATCAGGCAGATTGCGCGCAGCAGGCTGGGCTTCATCGGTTTTCCCTTATGGCATTACTTCAAAAAACTGGAAGCAGGATTACTGAAAAAAAGTGCCCATGTGGTGAGCATTACCCCTGGCTTTAATGATCTTTTTCACAAATGGAAGATCCGGCCGCAACAGGTAACCTGTATCCCCAACTGGGCGCCGCTGGGGGAAATAACGCCTTCAAAAAAGAAAAACGACTGGGCCAGACGTCACCAGGTAACAGATAAAACCTGTATTGTTTATTCAGGCACATTGGGATTAAAACATAATCCATCCATGCTCTCGGCCGCCGCGGCTTATTTCCGCCAACATAAAGACGTGGTATTTATTGTGATCTCCGAAGGCCTGGGGGCCGCCTTCCTGCAAAAGGAAAAAGAACAGCAGCAGCTGGACAATCTCCTGCTGCTACCTTTCCAGGATTTCAGGGACATGAGCCAGGTGCTTGGTACTGCTGATATTTTACTGGCTATACTGGAGCAGGATGCAGGCGCTTATTCCGTGCCGTCAAAGGTGCTCACTTACCTGTGCGCAGAAAAGCCTATTGTACTGGCTATGCCACCGGATAACCTGAGCGCCGCTATCGTGCTGGACAATAAGGCGGGCTATTGCATTGCCCCCGATAACCCGCAGGGCTTCTGCCGGCACATTGAGAAGCTGGTGGCTGATCCGGCGCTGCGGGAGGAAATGGGGCGCAATGGCCGCGCTTACGCGGAAAAAACATTCGACATACAACATATAGAAAACAAATTCCTTCAAGTGTTCCATACTATCCTGAACTGATAACAATCATTCGTCAACCCTTTAAGCACAGCAATATGAAACCCGGCAACCATATCAATTTCCTGTTAAGATTGCTGATCGATTACCTGGTACTGGTACTCGCTTTTTTGTGTACCCGCCGGTATATTTCCGGTTTGGGAGATGTATTCTTTTCTCCCTTTAACGGCTTATTACTTGGGATAAGCATTACCGCATGGACCGTCATTGGACTATCGCTCCACTTATATGATGAATTCAGAACCAGGTCGTTTTCCTATGAATTCGTTGCTATTCTCAAAACCACCTTACTTCATGCGTGTTTCTTCACCTTCCTGTTCTTTTATTGTTTCAAGTATTATCCTTATCCCCGCACCTTTACGCTGCTCAATGCTTCCCTTACTTTTATCTGCATTACATTCACTAAATTCTTTGTAAAGCAATCCCTGCTCCGGCTCAGGTCGAACGGTTACAATATAAAAAACATACTCATTGTAGGCACCGGTGATACGGGGATGAGCTTTTACCGGACTATATTATCCAACGATCATTTTGGTTACCGGTGCGTGGGCTTCGTGGATGAGCAAACCAACCCATATCTGAACGGGCAGTACCTGGGCAAAATAGCGGATCTTCCACGGGTGTTGGAAGATCATGAGATCGATGATGTGATTGTAGCCCTTCCGGAAACGCTCAGCACAGAAATGGAAAAGATCATTATCACCAGTGAAAAGGAAGCCAAACGGGTACGGATCATTGCCGACTGCTACCGCTTCTGTACCTCCACCGCCAGCATGAATTTATTTGGCACTTTCCCGCTGTTAACCATCCGCACTTCCCCGCTGGACGACCTGGCCAAACAACGGTTCAAGCGCCTTTTTGAATTGTGCTTTACGATCGCGCTTTTTATCACCGTATTCTGGTGGCTGTTCCCTCTTATTGCGCTGTTGATCAAGATATCGTCGCCCGGCCCGGTGCTGTTCAAACAAACACGGCAAGGGTTAAAGAACAAGAAGATCACCTGCTACAAGTTCCGCTCCATGACCAGGAACAGCGACACCGTAGATGCGAGCGGGCGATACCAGCAGGCTACACAGCACGACGCGAGGGTTACCCCGGTGGGGCGCTTCCTCCGTAAAACCAATCTCGATGAGCTGCCGCAGTTCTTTAATGTTTTAATGGGCGATATGTCGCTGGTTGGTCCCCGCCCCCATCCCATCCCGTTACACCAGGAATCGAGGAACACTATTCAGAACTATATGCTGAGGCATGTGGTGAAGCCCGGCATCACCGGCTGGGCGCAGGTAAACGGGTACCGGGGAGAAACCAGGGTGTCGGGCCTGATGCAGAAACGTGTCGACTTTGACTTATGGTATATTGAGAACTATAGTTTCTGGCTCGATTGCCAGATCATTTTCCAGACCCTGATGAATATGATCAAGGGGGATAAGCATGCTTACTGAGGAAAAAGAGGGCGTTTCATGGCCACAATATTCTGGAAAGAAAATATTTCATAGCTGGTACTGTTGTAGGCGCCGAGCGCCTTCAGTCCGTCAGGTAATAACCGGTAAAAATCATAGCCCGGCAGTATATCAACAATATCCCTGAAAAAAGTTCTTGAGATAATATTCATTTCATTGAACTCCACCTGGATCACTTCTGCCAGGCCGCTGGCAATTGTTTGCCTTGCTCCTTTCAGTACGCTCAGTTCATGCCCTTCCGTATCTATTTTCAGCAGTGCTATTTTCAGGATACGATGCTGCGCAACAAATTCATCGATGGTGGTAAGTGCAATGGTTGCTTCCTCTGCCTTTCCTTTATGCAGGTGTTCAATAACACCTTTATACATACTGGCGTGCTCGGAGCCGCCATCACCCTGGTAGTCGTAAATGGTGGCGGTGCTGCTTTCTTCCCCGGCGCCCATTGGTACTGCCGTAAAGTTGTATGTTTCCGCCGCTGCGCTTAATTTACGGTAGGCAACCGGATGCGGTTCGAAAGCAAAGAGCGGCAGGGTAATCCCGTTTTTTCTCAGCATCACGGAATAGTTGCCCATGTTAGCACCAATATCCATCACCACGCCGGTATCCAGTTTCATGCGGGATTTCAGGAATTTAATGAATGCTTTCTCCCCCGATACAAGATCGTTTTCATGGTTCCTGATACCTAACCCGAACATGCTTAACTTATATAAAAAGAGATTTACGGGATAAAAGACCCGTCGTGCAAACAAGAGTACGTATACTCTTTTAACAGCCTTTCCAAGGGCATTCATAGTATAAATATTGGTTGATGCGTGGTACTAAATGTACTGATATTTACGCAGGTACTGCTTATTCACTTTATTCATTCCTTATTTTGGTATCTTACACCCTTATTTAACCCATTGTTTACATGAAACGCAGTTCCGTATCTTTAGTTTTCAACATCTTTCTCGGTGTCGGTATTGTGATGCTCATCATCACACTTGCTATTTTATTCAGCGTTAAAAAATTCAACGATTCCGCCGTAAAAACCAGTGGCACCGTAATAGACCTGATCGCCAAAGGAGGGTCCAAATCCACCACCTATTCCCCGGTGGTAACCTACAATGATAAAGCCGGTGTAAAGCACCGTTATGTTTCCAATGTATCCTCCAGCCCTGCAGGATATAATATCGGCGACCAGGTGGAAATTTACTACAACCCCAATGATCCGGACGACGCCAAAATAGCCGGTTGGCGGGAATACTTCGGCGCGCTTATTACCGGCTTGTTTGCATTGGTATTTGGCTTGATCGGTTTGGGCTATCATATTGTGAGAAAGCTGGGCCATTCCCGCAAGGAGCGGCTGAAACAAACAGGACAGCTGGTACCTGCCAGCTTTGTTGCCGTGGATGTAAACAACATTGTTTCCGTGAACCACCGTCACCCGTTTTTTATCCGTTGTGAGTGGAAAGACCCGCTTACAGGGATTACGCATCCTTTTAAAAGTGGTTTCATCTGGTCGGACCCCAGCCCGTATATCGACCGGGATAAAAAGATAGATGTATACGTGGACAGGAATAATTTTAAGAAATACTATGTTGATATTTCTTCTTTCGAAAGATAAAAAAACCATCCCTGGAAAGGGATGGCGGTCATTACTCTAATGATTGATCTTATAAAAACTATACAACTGACGCAGCGGTGCACATACAGATCCAAACAACCGCAAGGCATCTTCTTATACTCATCCTTCTTTCTTTAATAACTCAATGATGTAGGATATTTCATCTGCCAATGCACTGGGGCTTCCGTAATAACCACTTCCCAGCCAGCGGATCACGCCATGCTGATCGATGATCACTTTTGCCGGGATGCCGGAGAAAGACAGGGCCCTGGTGTATTTGTTATAGGTGTCGTCCAACTGGCCGGTGCTATCACTTTTAGCGTCCAGCAATACATCCAGGTGCATACCTTTTGACGACAGGAATTGCCTGATCTGGTTGCGGTAATCAGGTTTGGTTTCCATGGTGGCAATAAAGTAAAAGCTCACGTTTTTGTCTTTACGGTATTTATCTACCGCCATTTGCATACCGGGCATGGCTGCTTTACATGGCCCGCACCAGGTAGCCCAGAAATCCAGTACCACAATTTTTCCTTTCATAGCGGCCAGGTTGGCTACGCCGCCGTTGAGCTGCTGCAGTTTAAAATCAGGTGCAGGTTTGCGGATCAGCTGCGCACGCAGGGCTTCCCGCGCTGCAGATACCTTTTCTGCGCTTTTCATGCTCTGAAAATAAGCATCGAAGCCCGTTTCCTTTTTATGCTTACGGATGTATTCCTGTTTTAACAACGCTATTGCTTCCGGTGTGGCTTTATTGGCCCTGGCGGCATTTTCCGTTACCTGTATTGCCTCCGCATGTTTGCCGGTATTTTCCAGCAGGGTGGCGTACAGGCTCAGGAAATCAGCGCTGTTGGCTGCTGGTTGGGCTTTCACTTTTTCCATCCACAGCAGGGCGGTTTTATCATCGCCCAGGGTATGCAGCAAGGAAGCATGTCCTAAAAAGGCAGGCACCGCATAGTTGAGTAATTGCGCCTTCCACTGCAGTGGTGAATAGAAGCGGCTTTCAGCGCCGGTCTTCCTGTTCACAGCTGCTTCAATATGCTCCACCAGTTTTTTGGACCAGGGCAAGGCAGCAGCGGGTTTTATTTCATCGTGCGCCAGCGCATTCACCACCAGGTGACGGTGAAATTCAGTAAGCGATTCAAAGGAAGATGCATCCATCATTTCATCCAGGATGTCCAGTTTCTTTGTGGCCATTACCTGTTCGTATACCACGCTGCGGAAGGCTTTGTTGTAATACAGTTGCTGGATCTCCGTGCTTACGTTTTCAAACTGCTGCAGCGGGAATTTTTTCACAAACTCTTTCCACAGCCCGTAGCGGTTGCCGGCCTTACCCAGGAACATGTTATATATCATCGCATCGCGTGCGGCCACACCGGAAGGGAACCTGGCAATGATTACTTTATTCATGGAGTCGGCGTGTAACCTGTCTCCCAACAAATTCCTATACGCCTTGCTCACATCCATCAACTCTGCTTCGGTAGCATCTTTCAGGCTGCTCATATAATTTATTTCCCGGGGGATGATGGTATCGGCGCGTTTCTCACCGCTGTTTTTCAGGATCGTCATGGCGTTATAAAAAATATGGCGCCTGCTTTCGGGGTGGTAACGGAGCTCATTATTCATCCAGAACAGTCCTACTTCATCGGTGATCTTTACGGTATCATCTATAGCAGGCGGCACTGTTCCCTTCATTTCCGGGAGGCGTAAAAAGGCCCAGGCAGCATAGCCGGTGGGCATTTGCCCGCCCTTTGGATTAGAGAGTATGATGGCATAGGTAGCTGCGCCACCTTTATCTGTAATACCGTTGCCGGAAAAATTGGCGACCACCAACGCGGTTTTTTCCGGCAAATGATACCGTGTTACCCAACCCGAATCCGTCATTTTCATATCCAGGTCCTGCGTTTCCCACTGATCATTCCTATACAGCCAGATCACACCGGTAACGGGCGCCTGCCCTTTCAGCGGGGTATTTTCCGGGTTGTAATGAAGGGTTACCGTATCGCCCGGCATTGGATACTGAGGCATAAATTTCATTGCCGATTGTGAAAAGGCCATCCCGGAACATAACAATGCTGGCGCTATGAAAGCCATTTTTCTCTTATTCATCTGGAGATTCTTTTATAATGTTTACCTCGGGTTTTGTACCAACGATGGATTCAGCTGGATATTAAATGCCGGGATGGGGAAAATATACCGGTTACTGCCTGGCGTAAGCGTATAGGCTTCACCGGTAGCAATATTGGTACGGGTAATATTTTCTGCGAAACGGCTGTCGGTAAACAACCGTTTCTGATCAAACCAGCGGATACAGCTAAAGCATAATTCCCTTCTTCTTTCCTGCAATACTTTTACCAGCGCATCATCTGCACTGGTGGCGGTCATTGGCTGGAAGTCGGCCGCCGCAAAGCGTTTGGCCCTTAAAACATTCACCGTAGCCATAGCGCCGGCGGCATTGCCGGCCCTGGCCTGGCATTCGGCTTTAATGAGCAGCATTTCCGGTACAGACACGCCGATATTGCGGTTAGCGCCTGTAACGGCTTCTTTGGAAGAAATGCGATAGGTAACGCCTCCATCGGTATAGTCCCTGGTAAAATAGCTGTAGCGATAATCTTTCACATCGTACAACGACAACAACCCGTTGCTCATCACCTGGAAATTGGAGTACTGGTGGCTCATTCCTGCTATTTTGGAAAAGATGATCTCGGGGTTATCCGTGCGTTGCGGGTAGCTTGTAAGCGTGGGCAGGTTCAGCAGGCCCGATTGGATCTTCAGGGCATTGTCTGCATTTTCAAGTGCTGCCGTATACTGTCCCATTTGCAGGTAGGTTCTTGCCAGCATGGCATAAGCCGCCGCTTTGGAAGGATAGAGATTGTAAGTATTTTGTTCCGGCAGATCAGGGATAGCCGCCTGCAGGTCGCTGAGCACCTGGTCGTATACCTGCTGCACGGTGGCGCGGGTGGCAACAATGGCTACATCCGGCTCCAGGAGTAAAGGTACTCCCAGGTCGGTGGCTTTGCTGCTTTCATTGTACTGTTTTGCATACATATTTACCAGGGTAAAATAGCTGTAAGCGCGATGTACCCTTGCTTCCGCCAAAACCTGTTTTTTCAGCGGCACTGTACCGCCTTTACTGTTCATGACATCGCGGATCACCAGGTTGCAGGGATAAACATTGAAATAAAGTATTTTCCAATCGGGATCTGTAGTGAGCGCATTATAGTATTCGGCGCCCCACATATAAGCATTCATGAGCTCGGGCGATAAACGTTGCTGCAAAGCGGCGCTGGTATATACAATATCGTCGGCCGTCATATCCGGCATGTCCACCGAGCGTTCCAGGTCCAGCCGGTTATTCATCAGGTAGCGATAGTTAATATAATCGTCGGGCGTAAGCGCGCCTTCTGTTTTTATATCCGTATACTTGCTGCACGATTGAAAAAGCGTACCGGTAATAATAAGAAGAAGAAGAAATATTTTATATCGTTTCATTTGACTGCGTTTTGAGTTGAGATCAGAAGCTTACATTCAGTGAAAAATTATACGATGCCGATGGAGGCAGCTTCATATTCCGGATACTTGGCGGGAAATCGGGATCTATACCGTCTGCGTTTTTAGTCCATAGCAGGGCCAGGTTCCTGGCGGCGCCGGTGAAGGAAATGCCTTTAACCGGCAGGCGGCTGAACAATGCGGCCGGCACCTTATAACTGAGCGCTACTTCCCTTAAGCGGATATGATCTCCCGGCAGTACATTGATATCGGCATTGATATACCGGATGGCTCCTGCGCTGTTGCCGCTCAGGCCCGGCACGTTGGTAAACGCTTCATCTCCCGGTTTACGCCAGCGCTTGTCCACCAGGTTGTTATAATCATAGTTCCCGAACCCGTAGCGGCCCGGATATTCGCTTGGCACCGGGCGCTGGAATACATAGCCCAGTTTATAAGTGATCATTACATCCAGTGAAAAGCCTTTGTAGCGGAAGGTTTGACTCAGGCTTCCGAAGTAGGGCGCGGATAAGCGGCCGGCATTTTTCAGGTCGTTGATGTCTTTGGGCGACTGGTTAATATTCAACGTATCCCCTTTGCCGCCCAGTACCAGGGGGCTGCCTTTGCTATCCAGGCCGGCATAGCGGAATACCATCAGGTAATCCGTGGGCAGTCCTTCAATAGGGCCGCCCGGGCCGCCGGATCTCAGCAGGGCGCTGGTCACATTATACCTGGCATCTGTTACCTTGTTGGTGTTATATGAGAATACCATGTTGGCCGACCATTCAAAGGCGCGCTGGCGGATAATTTTACCGCCGAGCGACAGGTCAATTCCTTTCCCGCTGAGGGAAGAAGTATTGCGGGTAATATTGTCAAAACCCACGGTATTATCTATCGGGAATGTGGCAAACAGATCGGTGCCTTTTTTATAATAAAATTCTACCGTACCATACAGGCGGTTATCAAACAATGCATAATCTACTCCCACATTATATACACCGGTTTGTTCCCAGCGCAGGGAAGGGTTAGCCGGTGAAAAGATCCCTGCATACGGGTTGTATGGATACTGGTAATCCGTTCCCAGGTACAGCTGGTCGTATGGCAGGGCGGTAGTGCTGATATTACCGTTGATACCGTAGGTAGCGCGCAGGGTAAGGTTGCTGATCCAGCTCACGGATTGCATAAAATCCTCCTTCGATAAGGCCCAGGCCAGGCCGGTGGACCAGAAAGGTTTTGCGCGGTATTTTTTATCAAGGCCAAAGTTGTTATAGTCGTCGTACCGCGCGCTGCCCGACAGGGTATACTTACCTGCATAGGTATACGAAAAGTTGCCGTAGTAAGAGAGGTATCGTTTCCGTTTGGAAGAGTAGTTTACATTGTAGGGCACCGCTGCCTGGTAACCGTCTACCGTAACATAACGGGTTACATAATCTACCGGCTTGCTGAATTGTGTTTGCGTGTTAAACCCATACAGGCGGTTGGTATTGCTTCCATCGATGGTTTGGCGTGCTTCCATACCTGCCAGCGCGTTCACCTGGTGGTTGCCGGAAAAATTCCGGTCAAGGCTCAGCTGACCGCGTACGCTATAGTTATTTTTTGAATAATCGGTTGTTTCCATGATAGCGCCCAGGGGAATGCCATATACCAGCTTTCCGTTCGTATTAATTGATGTAGCAGTGTTCAGTATGTTGCGGGTATAGTAAGAACTGTCGGGATGAAAGAATTTGCCGGAAGAGGATGCCCTTTCCGCCATATACTGCGCATTAAAGCTCAGTCCTTTGTACAGGGGAATATTCAGGCCCAGGATAGCGGCGTAGTTACTTTCATTGGTGGTATTATCCAGCATGGCCTGTTCGTCCATATAATTATAGCGCCAGGGCATATATCCCTGTGCTTCCAGCTGGGTTAGCCTGCCGGAGTAATATGCCCGCGAATAACCTACATTGTTACCATTATCATCCACAAGCTGATCATATGGCATGAGCGGAGAAGGTGATGGCGCATATACGCTGGTGCCCAATCCGCCGGTGCTGTAGCGGAACCAGTTGCCACGCAGGTTGGCCGACAGGGTTACATTTTTAAAGAAGGTAAATTCCTGGTTAGCCGTTAAAGTGATCCTTTCCCCGAAAGTTTTTTTGGCGCTGGTATTTTCCCGGTCGTATGCGCCGGAAACAAAATAGGTATGCCTGCCCGTGCCGCCGCTGATACTAAGATCATAGTGACTGGTAGAAGCAGGTTTCAGGAGATACTGTTCCACCTGTTTCCTCGAGTCGCGGCTTTTCAGTATAGCAAAGGCGTCATCTACCTGTGCCTGGGTCACCTCTCCCCTTTTGAGCCGGAAAAGCCAGTCCACCGCCTGGCTAACGGGCCGCTGACTGGCAGCAGGCAAACTGGCCGGATCGGTGATGAAACCTTTGTTCACCAGTTCCTGCTCATAATCGATCATTTGTGCTGCGTTCATCATTGGCATGGAAGATAGCCTGGGCTTGCCGTTCAGGCCCAGGCCCGCTGTAAAGGAGATATGCGGCGCGCCATCATTTATTTTTCCTTTTTTGGTAGTGATCACAATCACCCCGGCAGAAGCGCGTGCGCCCCAGATAGAAGCCGCGGCGGCATCTTTGAGGAAGGTGATCTGTTCCACATCTGCGGGGTTGATAGTACGCATATCCATCTCCGTAGGAAAACCATCTATTACCACCAGTGGTTTTTTATTTACATCGTTGTTCAGTGTGCTGGCGCCCCTGATGGCAATATCATAGCTGCCGTTTCCCTGCACGGCGCCATTCAGGTTGCCATATACAAAGGTGTTGTCTGATTCCGTAAGGTTCAGCAGTACGCCGGGCACCTGTCCTTCCAGGCGGTAAAGCACATTGGGCACCGGGATCTTTTCCAGGTCTTTTGCTGTTACTACCCCAAAGGAGCCGGTGGCGCGTTCTTTAGGCAGGTTTACATAACCGGTGGATACTACTTCCACCTGTTTCAGGTTGCCTACACGTTCCGGCAGGGTAACATTATAATTCTTTGCTGCGCCCAGCATTACGTTCCGGCTTTCAAAACCTACACTGGAAAAAGACAGCATGGTTTCCTCTTCCGGGAGTTGTATAAAATATTCGCCGTTGTCGTTGGTGAAAGCGGCTTTCTTCGAATTAAGGCCCAGGATACTCACACCGGGTATGCCCTGTTGTTCGCGGTTGGTCACTTTCCCGGAGATTGTCCTGTTTTCTGTACGGACAGTGGTTTCCAGCTGCCGGGAGCCGGCGGGGGCTTCCTGGCCTTTTTTGATGAGCACATTATTCCCTTTCACGGTGAAAGTTAAACCGGTGTTGCGCAACAGCTGTTTCAGCGCATCTTCCAGCCGTTCGTTGGTACAATCAAACTGCACGCGGGGAAGGGCTTCCAGGTCTTTCGACTGGTAACCGAAATACTTGCCCGTTTGCGCCTGCATTTGCCGGAACACTTCTTTGAAAGTTGTGTTGGCCAGGTGCAGGGTTACTCTTTCTTCTTTTTCCTGTGCATAGGAAAGGGAAAAGTTAAGGCATAGCAATGCCAGCAGCACTGCAACAATCTTTTTTGTCATCTCGCACTTTAATTGGTTGATTTAAATGTGTAGTTAGTAAACTACGTAACCGTCCTGATTCCTGGCGTACTTTGCATTGGCCAGTTCACATATGATATCAAGGGCACTGTCAACAGATGTATTCTTCTTAAACCCGGTAGTGATCAGCAGGTTAGCCAATCCCGGGCTATTGATTTTTATATTGATTCCGTAAAAGATCTGAAGATCTTTCAGAATATCTGCCAGTGGTTCGTCGTTGAAACTGATGTCTCCTGTTTGCCAGCCGGCGGCATTCATGCCGGTGGTATTGCGTTGCGTTACTTCACCGGTAAGCATGGTGAGGTGCATTTCCTGTCCTTTAATAAGGGTCGATATCTCTTTTTTATCTTTTGAAATCTTCACTTTTCCTGTAACCACCGATACGATGGCCTGGCTGCGGCCGGGATAAGCTTTAATATTGAAAGAGGTGCCGAGCACGGTGGTGGTCATTCCACCGGCAGAATGGATCACGAAAGGCCATGCAGCTGCGTTGGACACTTCAAAGAATGCTTCTCCTTCCAGGAATATTTCCCTGCGTTGGGG
Source organism: Chitinophaga sp. (assembly GCF_036569185.1). Lineage (GTDB taxonomy): Bacteria > Bacteroidota > Bacteroidia > Chitinophagales > Chitinophagaceae > Chitinophaga. The sequence continues at coordinate 4,737 of NZ_DATCRD010000396.1, read as the reverse complement.
ATCAAACTGATCAGGATACCTAACTTCTGATCCGCTGTTCAGTACAATCCTTGTACTATCTGCCAATACCAGTACTTTACGTTCGCGGTTACCGGTGCGGATAGCCGTGCTGGCAGCGATCAGTGCGGGTTTCTCCTTTTTTTGTACGGTGGCACCCACTGGCGCCGGTTGGCGCTGAGCGGAGTACATCCATGCGCCTGCGCCCAGTACCAGCAGGAAAGAGGCGGCGGCCATCCAGCGAACGGTATGGCGTTGCTTATAAAAAGGGATCACTTTTACAGGTGTAGCAGGACGAACAGCCAGGTCTATCTCTCCGCGGTTATTGACATAGGTGGCCGATGGTGTTTCCATCCGTACTTCACTGTAAAGCCGGTCCAGCAGGGATATCATCAGATCGTTCTCCTTGTTGGCATCCAGGAGGTCGAAGAATTCATTCCTTTCTTCCGGCGTGCATTTGCCGGAAATATATAACCTGAAAAGATGTGTAAAATGTGCCTGATCCAATCTTCGTTCGTATTAAAATGACAGGTCCTGATAAAGGACTATACCTTACTGACGTTTGAAAAACAGCGATGTCCTATTGGCGGAAAAAAAATTTAAAATAATTTAATCTGCCCGGCGGCAATTTTACGGAGATAGCTCAGCGCAGCGGTTAGCTGGTTTTTTACGGTAGATGGGGAGATACTGAGTTTTTCCGCTATTTCGTTGCGGGTACGGCCTTCCACCTGGCTCAGCTGGTAAATGATGCGGCGTTGGGGTGGTAGTTGGTTAATGGCTTCCGCCAGGGCAAATTCATATTCCTTTGCCACCATATTATCGTAGGTACGGCTTTCCTCCCACTGGTGGTCGTTAAAGTATTCTGCCCGGAGCCGGCGGTCGTTTGCCAGCTGGCGGAGTACGTCCACCACCTTATTGCGGACCATCTTATACAGGTAATCTTCTATATTGGCAATGGAACTGAACTGGTTACGTACCGTCCATAACTTAATAAATACTTCCTGGATAATGTCGCGGGCGAGTAATTCGGACTGGATAGTTTTCAGGGCAAAGCAATAGAGCGGGTATTCGTAGAGGCGGAAATAGGCGGTAAACTGCTCCTGCAGCAGCAATTCCTCCCCGTTTATGATCTCTTTCCGCTTCATCCCTGTTTCTAAAGTTGAGTACAAATGTATTGAAAGTTTCGCGGATTTTGTCTGACTCAGGATTAAACTGATTACATTGATTACGCTGATTAGATTTTGTGATGATTTTTGAAGGATTTGGGGAGATAGAAGCGGGATGCTGTGCGGGGAGCATAAATGAAAAAGCTGCCTTAATATTTATGAGGCAGCTTCATGCTCTTTACAGACAAATCCAACCAGTAACCATAGCCGGTTTAAACGATACGCTTACAGGTATTGCGTCACGAAATTTCTTGTATAGTCCCTTATGGTTTGTCGCACTTCCCGGAAGGCAGCCATCACTTGTTCTTCAGTACCGGTGGCTTTTGCGGGATCGGGGAAATTTTCATGCAGCTTTATGGCAGATGATGGAAAGAAAGGGCATCGCTCCTTTGCATTATCGCATACCGTGATGACATAATCGAAATCAATATTCCTGTATTCATTGATGTTGTTGGAAGTATGAGTGGAGATGTCGATGCCATCTTCCGCCATAGTGGCTATTGCGCGGGGATTAACGCCATGCGTCTCCACCCCTGCGCTGTAAATTTCCGCTTTGTTGCCGGCAAAATATTTCAGGTATCCTTCAGCGATCTGGCTGCGGCAGCTGTTGCCCGTGCATAGTACCAATACTTTTTTCATGTGTTTGTTTTACAGGTTAGCAGCAGCCGCCTCCGGGTGTACAGGATTCAGCAGCTTCCATTGTTTGTTTTTTGGGGGTGCCGCAGGTAGCACCACGGTCCGTTGCCTTGCACTGTGTGGCATCCGGTTGAAGGTTCACCACCAGGTTTTCGCCTTCCAGCAAAAATTCACCGGGATACAGTTGCCGGGTATCAAATGCGGCGTTACCGAATTCTATTTTCACTACTGCGTTAGGATGCAGGTCTATATTTTTTTCTACCAGATCCACTATCTTCAACGCCTTGTTCACCGCCATTGCGCGGCTGGTTTGCGGCTGTTCCGGCTCCCATAATTGTACAATGATCTCCGTCCACGTATTTATTTTTCCTCCGCAATCTACGGAAGTAATGGGCGCCTGTTTAATCTCGGTGATGTGGTAAGAGGGCGCTACCAGCTTATCTGCAGCGTATTGAAACTGCAGTATCTGCTCAGGGTATTTTTCCAGCTGGCTTCTGAAGGCCTGCCAGGTCATTCTTGTGTGAGTCATGATATGAAGGTTTTATTTTTTTTTTGTGCAGTGTAATTACCGGTATTAGCATACCAGCGTTTACGGAGACGAAAGGCCACATTCACGAGGGCAATCAGCGCCGGTACTTCCACCAGCGGGCCAATAACCCCCACAAAAGCCTGGCCTGAGTTAATGCCAAATACACCGATGGCTACGGCGATAGCCAGCTCAAAATTGTTGCCGGCGGCGGTAAAGGCAATGGAGGCATTTTGGGAATAATCCGCCCCCGCCATCTTCCCCAAAACAAAACTCAACAGGAACATGATCACAAAGTACACCATCAGCGGAACGGCTATCCGGATTACATCCAGTGGAATTTGCACGATCAGTTCCCCTTTCAGGCTGAACATCACTACAATGGTAAACAGGAGGGCAATGAGTGTTATAGGGGAAATAAAAGGTATGAACTTTTCCCGGAACCATTCCTCTCCTTTCAATGCTACCAGGCTGTATTGACTGATGACGCCTACAGCAAAAGGGATCCCGAGATAGATACCCACGCTCCTGGCAATTTCCGCTATGGACACTTCCACGGTAATGCCTTTCAGGCCAAACACTGTTGGCAACCAGGTAATGAATACATAGGCATATACACTATAGAGCAATACCTGGAAAATACTGTTGAGCGCTACCAGTCCTGCTGCATACTCGCGATTGCCATCTGCCAGTTCATTCCATACGATTACCATGGCAATGCACCTGGCCAGGCCGATCAGAATAAGTCCTGTCATATATTCCGGGTACCCGTGAAGGAACAGTACTGCCAGGCCGAACATCAGCAGGGGACCAATTACCCAGTTCAGCAACAGGGATAGTGACAATACCTTTATATTGCGAAACACTTCGTGTATCCTGTTGTATCTTACTTTAGCCAACGGCGGATACATCATCAGGATGAGACCTATCGCCAATGGAATATTGGTGGTTCCGGACGAAAAGGAGTTAATAAATGCGGGCGCTGAAGGGAAGAAATAGCCCATACTTATGCCAGCCGCCATTGCAAGGAAAATCCACCCTGTAAGGTACCTGTCTGTAAAACTTAATTTTTTACGCTGTGCCGGATTACAATGCTGCATGTGAACCGCGTCAATTCATTGTATAATTGCAATATTGCGATTAATATAAATAAAAAATTTTAGCAGCAGGATTTGATCTCCTTTGCTTCTGTGAAGAAAGCCCCGAATATTTTACCGTACTGGTTCCATACTTTTGGATGGATGCAGTAGCAAACGCTGGCTCCTTCAATAGTTCCCTGGATTAAACCTGCGTTTTTCAGTTCCTTCAGGTGCTGGGAGGTAGTAGCCTGTGCCAGGCCGAGCTCCTCTACCAGATCGCCGCAAACACAGGCATTCTTTTTAACGAGATACTGCAAAATGGCGATGCGGGCGGGATGCGCCAATGCCTTCGCCATGTTGGCAATATCATTTTGCTGTTTCGTGAAGAGATCTGATTTTGTAGCGCCCATGAATAGCCCCGGTTTATTATATCGCAATATTACGATTACATACCGGATCTGCAAAAAAAGTTTTACACTTTCAGGAATACCTTCTGTTTATACATAAAATACAGGAACAACCATTTTACAAACACCAGGGAAATGGCCAGCGCCACAGCGCCGAACGGGTCGCCCACCAATTGCCCCAGCCATTTGAACAGGGCATTATTGGTATAACCCCAATCTATAAAATGACCGGAAATGTAAATGAGAATGGAGTTCATGCCAATCACCCTGAAAAAGAAGGCCCACTTCCGGTAGCCCGCTATATCGATCACGTAATAAAAAAGCGACAGCAGCAACAGGCTTATACCACCTACCTGCAGCACAAAGGAACTGGTCCACAGGTTCTTATTGATAGGAAAATCGAGATTCCATATTTGCGCCAACACGAGGAAAACCACGCCGGTAAGGGCCATTACGCCCACTTTCCTCACCGGGGCCATGGTGCTGTTCCTTAATAAATTGCCGGTAAGGATCCCCAGCAAAGCCGTGCTGATAGCCGGAAAAGTAGAAGTAAATCCTTCCGGGTCGTGAATGCCCAGGTACAGTTTACCAGGCAGGATACAGCGGTCGAGGTACGAGGCAAAATTCCCCTCCATGGTAAGATCACCGGCAGGAAACCCGGGCGCCGAAGTAAACTTCAGCAGCAGCCAGTACACTACCAGGATAGCGGCAAACCAGATCATCTGCGCCCGCTCCTTTGTATATAAGTAAATGATATTGGCAAACATATAGGCCAGCCCGATACGGCCCAGCACACTCCCGAAGCGGATATGGGAAACCGGCTGGATCTGCAGCCCGTTGTTATAAATAATACCCAGCAACACCAGTATCAGCCCCCTTTTGATAACGCGCAATAAAAGCTGGCTCCTGCTCTTCCCTTTCTCTAT